>CALHRD010000082.1 GCA_938038385.1 uncultured Burkholderiales bacterium | reverse complement strand
AGGTGGTCGATGCGGTCGGTGTTGAACAGCGAGGTGCGGCGCTTGATGCCGTGCACCTCGTAGCCCTTGGCGAGCAGGAATTCGGCCAGATAGGCACCGTCCTGGCCGGTGATGCCGGTGATGAGAGCGGTTTTTTTCATGCGATCCCTTCATGTGTTCATCGTCCCGGATTTTCCATGGAAATGCGGGAAGCCGCACGGCCGAGGCCCGGGGCAGATCGCGCGCGTCGGTCGAACTACTGGCATTGCCTGCATAGTCGGATGACGTGTCGTTCGACACTGGGTCGACACTGGCCGGCCTGAAGGAGGAACACACGGGTTCAACCCGGAAACAGCGACCTGACGCGGGCATGTGGTCTTTGGCGCTGCGCGCGCGTGCGCTGGCGTGGATGCGACGGGGCGCGTCTGCTTGATCTTTACGGGATAATGGGACTGTTCTCACACCCCTTGCAGTCATGCTCCGCCTCCGACAGCTCACCTTGATGCGCGGCAACAAGCCCCTGCTCGAGGCCGCCGACCTGACCCTCAACCCCGGCGAGCGGGTGGGGCTGGTCGGCGCCAACGGCAGCGGCAAATCGAGCCTGTTCGCCCTGTTGCGCGGCGAGCTGCACGCGGATGCCGGCGAGGTCATGCTGCCGCCCGGCTGGCGCATCGCGCACGTTGCGCAGGAGACGCCGGCGCTGGCGCGTTCTGCCCTGGATTACGCCATCGACGGCGATGGCGGGCTACGCGCTCTGGAGGCGGAGCTGGCCCGCGCCGAGGCCGCACACGACGGTCACCGCATCGCCGAGCTGCACGCCGCGCTGCAGGATGCAGATGCCTACTCAGTGCGGGCACGCGCCGAACAACTGCTCGCCGGCCTGGGTTTTTCCCACGCCCAGATGAACGAGCCGGTGGCCAGTTTCTCCGGCGGCTGGCGCATGCGGCTCAACCTGGCCCAGGCCTTGATGTGCCCCTCCGACCTGCTGCTGCTCGACGAACCGACCAACCACCTGGATCTGGATGCCATCCTCTGGCTGGAGGACTGGCTCAGGCGTTATCGCGGCACGCTGATCGTCATCTCGCACGACCGCGATTTCCTGGACGGCGTGGTGAACGTAATCGTGCACATCGACGGCCGCAAACTCAGGCGCTATGGCGGCAATTACTCCCAATTCGAGGTGCAGCGTGCGGCCAATCTGGCGCTGACCCAGGCGGCCTACGAGAGGCAGGCGCGCGAGCGGGCGCATCTGCAGTCCTTCATCGACCGCTTCAAGGCCAAGGCGACCAAGGCCAGGCAGGCGCAGTCGCGGATGAAGATGCTGGCGCGCATGGAGGAGCTGGCGCCGATCCACGCCGCCGCCGCCTTCTCCTTCGAGTTCCGCGAGCCGGAGCGCTCACCGAATCCGCTGCTCACGCTGGAGGGGGTGACGGCGGGCTATGCGGGCAGGCCGGTGCTCAGCGGCATCGATCTGGGTCTGCAGGCCGGTCAGCGCATCGGTCTGTTGGGGGTGAACGGCGCCGGCAAGTCCACCCTGATCAAGACCCTGGTCGGCGAGCTGCCGCCGCTGGCCGGCCGCGTCACGCACAACCGGGGCCTGACCATCGGCTACTTTGCCCAGCACCAGTTGGAGCGGCTGCGCCCCGACCAGTCCGCCCTGTGGTATCTGCAAAGGCTGGCGCCGACGGAAAGGGAGCAGGACCTGCGCGACTTCCTGGGCGGCTTCGGCTTCGCCGGCGACATGGCCACCACACCCATCGCCCCCCTCTCCGGCGGCGAGAAGGCGCGCCTCGCCCTGGCGCTGATCGTCTGGCAGCGCCCCAACCTCCTGCTGCTCGACGAGCCGACCAACCACCTCGACCTGGAGACACGCGAGGCGCTCACCGTGGCGCTGGCCCAGTTCGAGGGCACGCTGGTGCTGGTCTCGCATGACCGCCACCTGCTGCGCGCCACCACCGATGAATTCCTGATCGTGGCCGACGGCGGACTCAGACCGTTCGACGGCGATCTCGACGATTACCGCGACTGGCTGTTCCGCACCCGGCTGGCGAGACCAGAGCCGGCCATGCCGGCCGCCGAGCGCCTGACCGACCGCAGGGAGCAGCGCCGCCAGGAGGCCGCGGCGAGGCAACGCCTGTCGGCGCAACGCAAGCCCATCGAGGCGCGTATCCAACGACTGGAGGCGCTGATGGCGCGGGCCGAAAGCCGCAAGGCCGAGCTCGACGCCCTGCTGGCCGACCCCGCTTTGTACACCGAGGGCAGCAAAGAGACGTTGAAAGCGCTGCTCCTCGAACAGGCCAATCTGGCCAGGGACATCGAACGGATGGAGGTCGAATGGCTGGCCGAGCACGAGTCGCTCGAAGCCCTCGGCGCCTGAAGCGGCCGGGAGGCGATTCGGTCATCCCGGGCGCCCGACCGAACGTTGTACCCGAATCCGTGTCGATGCTGCAGGTTGCCTTGTAGGTCGGGCTCAAGCCCGACACCCAACCCGTCGGACTGAAGTCCGACCTACACCGGGTTGGTCGTGATCGACATGGATTCAGTTTGTATAGTACAGACAGCACGCCTACAGGAGTCTCGCACCATGCTTCTACGTCATGCCTTCGCCCATGCCGCACTGCTCGCCCTGGCCGGTCTCACCGCAACCCCATCGCTGGCCGCCCCCCCTGAGCCGGAAGCCAAGGTCATGGCAGCCAGCCAGTCCGCCCCGACCCTGACCACCTGTCGCCCAGGCGCCGGTGAACGCCTCGATCTGGCCCAGGGCATGCCGGTGGACTGCTGCAAGGGTCACAAGGGCATCTGCGGCTGCCGCGCCGGCAAGATCGTCTGCTGCGACGGCACGGTGAGCAAGGACCCCAACTGCACCTGCCATTCCGATTGGGGTGTGGAGAACTGAAGCGCTTGTGTAGGTCAGGCTTCAGCCTGACGGGGTTGATGCGTGGGCGGGTGTCGGGCTAAAGCCCGGCCTACGGCCCGACCTACGGGCCGAACTGCAATCCGACCCGCGGCGTGGCTCTCGACCGGACGCCTCTGCCTGCCTATTTGCCGGTGGCGACCCACACGCCGTCCCAGTCATCCGCCGGCGGGTGGGTGCGGAACCGGGCGATGCGTTCGAGATAGACCTGGCTGGGGCGGTCGCCGGCATCTGATTCCAGGCATTGCCGGAACAGGGCCTCGGCGCCGTCCCAGTCGCGGGCGCGGTAGCGGGCGAGCGCCTGCTCGAAGGTCTGCACCCGGCCAAGGACCTCGGCGGGCAGACCCGTCGTCCCGCCGACCAGCTCGAACACGCGCACCGGCTCGCTCTTGCCGATGACGCGCAGGCTGTCGAGCTCGCGGAAGACCAGCCCCTCTCCCGCCTGACGCCGGGTCTCCTCGGCCACCAGGATGCGGCTGCCATAGAACTTGTTCGCCTGCTCCAGGCGCGAGGCGAGGTTGACCGTGTCGCCGATGACCGTGTAGCCGCGCGAGGTGTCCGAGCCGATGTTGCCGACCGTGACGTCGCCGGTGGCGATGCCCATGCGGATATCGATGTCGGGCAGGCCGTGGCGGATGCCCAGCAGGTCGGGCAGCTCGCGTTGCAGGTCGGCCAGCCGCGCCCTCTGCTCCAGAGCGGCCAGGCAGCACAGCCGGGCATGGCTGTCCGCCGCGGTGAAGGGCGGACCCCAGAAGGCCATCACCGAATCGCCGATGTATTTGTCGATGATGCCGTTTCGGGCGCGGATGACCTCGGCCATGAGGGCGAAATAGCGGTTCAGGAAGCGCACCGCGGTGTCCGGCGTGAGGCCTTCGCACATGCGTGTGAAACCGGCCAGGTCGGAGAAGAACACGGTCATGGTGTGCCGCTCGCCGCCCTCGGTGGGCAGACGGTTTTCCAGCAGCCCCTGGACGATGCGCGGGTCGACGTATTTGCCGAAGATCTCGCGGATGTGCTCCTTCTCGCGCAGGCCGGCCACCATGTGGTTGAACGACTCGGCCAGGGTGGCCAGCTCGTCGCGCGTCTTGACCAGGATCTCCACGTCCAGGTCGCCCTGCTCCACTTTTTGCGTGCCGCCGAGCAGCCGGCGGATGGGCTCGACCAGGGAGCGGCTCACCGCCCAGGCGAAGATGAGCCCCAGCGCCGTGGCGATGGCGGTGATCGTCCAGTTCAGTTGCACCGCCCGCGCCTCCTCGGCCTTGGCGCGGGCCGCCGTCTCGCGCGTGAGGGTGTTGAGCAGCTCGATGGCCTTGCCGATCTCCTCGTCCACGCTGGCTTTCTCGCGCAGCAGGGCGGCACGCACGATCTTCTGGGTGCGCGGCGTGCCCTCCTCGGCCTCGATCTGGTATTCGCGGAAAGCGGCGTGGAAGCGCTGACGCGCGGCCTGGATGGCCGGGAGCTGGCGGGTCAGGACGGCCAGGGTCGGCTCGTCCAGGCGAATGCTGCGGTCGGCCGTGGCCTCGCCCAGCAGGCGCAGGGAGGAGTCGACGATCTGGTCGGCGTTGATGCCGCGCAGGTCGAAGTCGCGCGACTCCCTGGCGAGGAATTCCGCGTCGGGCGAGGCCGCCTGCATGCCGGCCAGGATGCGCTCCATGTGCACCATCTGCTGGCGGATGAGGATCTCGACGCTGGCGACCTGCTCCTGCAGCGGCAGGTAGTAGTCCGAGAGCGCCCGCACCTGGTTGTTGAGCTGACGCAGATTGAGTACCGACAGCCAGGTGACGATCACCATCATGGCCAGCAGGACCAGGGTGATGCTGAAGATCTTCAGGCGGATGGGGCGACGCATGCGGGCCTCGGACCAGGATCCCGGAAGTGTGGGGTTCCAAGCCGCCATCTTACTCCGGCACCTCCACCAGCACGTGTTCCAGGTGGTGGCGATCGGCCCATTTTTCCAGGTGCCAGCCATGCTCGTCGAAGTGGAACCAGTTCAGCGCGCAGTTGGGGATGACGAAGTCGCGCGGTGTCTCCAGGGGCCGGCCGGTGGCCTTGCGGTAGAGGATGTCGAGCACGCCGCCATGGCAGACGGCACAGAGGGTCTGGCCGACATGGTGACGCACCATCCAGGCTATGCCCTCGGATACCCGCGCGGCAAAGGCGAGCAGGCTTTCGCCGGTCTCGAAGTCGTAATCGGGGTCGCGCGCCAGGTAGTGCGCATACGCCTCGGGATACTTGACCGCCGCCTCGGCCGCGGTGAGCCCTTCGAAGATGCCGTAGTTGCGCTCGCGGATCTGCGGCAGGATGCGCACCTCCAGCCCCTCGCGCTCGGCGATGGCCCGCGCCGTATCCCGGGCGCGGGAGAGGTCGCTGCTGTAAATCGCGGCGAAGCGATGGTGCGCGGCGTTGTAGGCCATGGCCAGGGCCTGGGCGCGGCCGGTGGCGTTGAGCGGGATGTCGAGGTGGCCCTGGATGCGTTTTTCCACGTTCCAGTCCGTCTCGCCGTGGCGGACGATGCAGATGCGGGTGCTCATGGCGTGCGTTCAGTCGGAGCAGACGGCAGGGAAATCCCAATTCGGCGATACACGGTCTTTTTCCGACCTATGCTCTCACGCTTGACGTAAATCCTGGAAGCTCCCCTCCCCATCCCTCACCCCCGACCCCTCCCCATCCCTCACCCCCGACCCCTCCCCATCCCTCACCCCCGACCCCTCCCCCCGTGGGGGAGGGGAGGCTCGACCCGGCCTCTCTCCCTGGGGGAGAGAGGCCGGGAGAGAGGGCCGGAGGGTGAGGGAACGGACAAGACGACATGCATGCTTCGGGGT
>CALHRD010000081.1 GCA_938038385.1 uncultured Burkholderiales bacterium | reverse complement strand
TCCACCATCAGCCGCTTCATCTCGGTCACCGCCCGTTCCCAGCCGACGAACAGCGCCTGGGCGACGATGGCATGGCCGATGTTGAGTTCCGCCACCCCGGGAATGGCCGCCACGGCCTGTACGTTGTGGTAGTGCAGGCCGTGACCGGCGTTGACCTGGAGGCCGAGCGCGCGGCCGGTGCGCACGGCCTGGCGGATGCGCTCCAGTTCCGTCTGCGCCAGCGCATCGTTCCCGGCCTCGGCGTAGCGTCCGGTGTGGACCTCCACCACCGGCGCCCCCGCCCTGCGCGCGGCCTCGAGCTGGGCCGCCTCCGCGTCGATGAACAGGGACACGCGGATGCCGGCGGCGCCCAGGCTGCGGCAGGCCTCGGCGACACGGTCGTAATGGGCGACGACATCCAGCCCGCCCTCGGTGGTGAGTTCCTGGCGCCGCTCAGGCACCAGACAGACGTCCTGCGGCAGGACGTCCAGGGCGATGGCCAGCATCTCGTCGGTCACCGCCATCTCCAGGTTCATGCGCGTGGTGAGCAGCCGCCGCAGCATGCGCACATCCTCGTCCTGGATATGGCGACGATCCTCGCGCAGGTGCAGGGTGATGCTGTCGGCGCCGGCAGACTCCGCCATCAGGGCGGCCTGAACCGGACTGGGATAGGGCGTGCCGCGGGCCTGGCGCAGGGTGGCGACGTGGTCGATGTTGACGCCGAGTTTGATCATGAGGGATGGGGGATGGGGGATGATGGGTGAGGAAGGCTGGCCATCGGCTCGCCGAATCAATGCAGACCCCGCTCGGGCCGGCCCATGCCGACGGCGAGACCCTCGGCGAAGGCGCGGGCGGTGTCGGCCTTGAGCTGGTCGGACTTTTTTTGCGCATCGCGGATCAGGGCGCGGATCCAGACATCGCCACGCTGGCTGCCCAGGGCATTGCGCTCATCGGTGTCGGCGAAGGCCGGGTAGAAGATGCGCCGGCGCCGGTCGCGGTCGAACCAGTAGGCATTCTTCGCGGCGTATTCGTAGCCGAAAGGCAGCAGGGCGGCGCCGAACTCGGGGGCATGCGGCCAACCCTCGCGGGCGTCGCCCGCGCGGCCGATGAAACCGGCCTCCGCCAGACGGCCCACCAGCCGCGCAGCCTCGCGCAGGTGCAGGTGGGCGACGTAGAGGTAGTGGCTGCGGCGCAGGGTCCAGGCCGCCAGCCCCTCCTCGTCCATCTCCCGCAGCGGCATCTCCGCCGCCGGCGTGCCCAGCGCGTTGACATGGTGCAGCACCAGGCCGGCCGGATGTGCGAGCATGGCCGGGTTGCGTCCCTCGATGTAGTTCACCACGCTGAAGGCCAGGCGCAGGTAGGCGGTCAGGCCGGTGCGGATGTCGGCGTCGCCCTGCAGGCGCTTGTGCAGATCGAACATGGCCATGAGCCGGTCCGCCGGCACCGGCATGACCAGGGTGAGCAGATGACCGTCGGGGAAGTCACCGCCCACGGCGTCGTCCTCACGGTGCGGGAAGACGCGCAGGTTGTATTGCCCTTCCAGATGGCGCCCCAGGATGTCTAGCCAGGCGCCGGGGTGGATGGTCTGCACGGTCTGACCCAGATCGACGAAGCGCTCGGCAGTGGTTAGCGTCACCGCCTCGTCGCCGCGGTAGGCGAGCTCCAGCGAGGACAGGCCGCCGGCGAAGCGCAGACGCGCCCGGTGCCCGTCGGCATCCACCCATTCGGCCGACCAGCCCTTCTTTTCCCAGCGAAAGCTCTCGGTTTCGAGGTCGCCGAGCAGCAGGCGGTCGGGCAGGTCGTCCGCGGACCCGACCCCGGCGAAATGGGTCACGGGTATGCGCACCGGCCGCTCGACGGCGGGCAGGGCGAGCAGTCTGGGGAATGCCGGGGGGCTGTCGGTTTCAGGATTTTGCGCCATGCTGCAAGTATAACGATCCGCACGACCGAGCTGCGACCCCGTGACGATGCCGACATCCAGCCCAAGGCCCTGCGTCTTCAGGGCCACCGGCCTGACCAAGATCTACCGCATGGGCGAGGTCGAGGTGCCTGCCCTGCGCGGCATCGACCTCGAGCTCTACCGCGGTGAGCTGGTGGTCCTGCTGGGCCCCTCCGGCAGCGGCAAGTCCACCCTGCTCAACATCCTGGGCGGGCTCGACACTCCCACCGGCGGGGAGGTCTGGTACCTGGAGCACAAGCTCACCGGCGCCAGCGAACGCGACCTGACCCTCTTCCGCCGCGAGCACGTCGGCTTCGTGTTCCAGTTCTACAACCTCATCCCCAGCCTCACCGCACGCGAAAACGTGGCGGCGGTGACCGAGATCTCCGCGCACCCCATGCCGCCGGATGAGGCCCTGCGCCTGGTGGGCCTGGGCGAACGGCTGGACCACTTCCCGGCCCAGCTCTCCGGCGGCGAACAGCAGCGCGTGGCCATCGCCCGCGCCATCGCCAAGAACCCGGCCGTGCTGCTGTGCGACGAACCCACCGGTGCGCTGGATTCTCAGACCGGCGTGGTCGTGCTGGAGGCCCTGGAGAAGGTGAACCGCGAGCTGGGCACCCTGACCGTGCTGATCACCCACAACGCCGGCATCGCCGGGATGGCCGACCGGGTGATCCGGCTGTCGGACGGGCGCATCGCCGAGGTGCGCGCGAACGCGAGCAAGAAAGCGGCGCGGGCGCTTTCCTGGTAGACCATGACCGCCCTCGACCTCAAACTCCTGCGCGACCTCTGGCACCTGCGCGGCCAGGCGCTGGCCATCGCCGCGGTGATCATGGGCGGGGTGGCCACCCTGGTGATGTCGCTGTCCACCTATGATTCGCTCGTCCTCACGCGCGACCGCTTCTATGCCGACTACCGCTTCGCCGAGGTGTTCGCCCTGCTCAAGCGGGCGCCGGAACCAGTGGCCGAACGCCTGCGCGCGATCCCAGGCGTGGAGCGGCTGGAGACGCGCGTGCGCGCCGGGGTGAAGCTCGAGGTCGAGGGTTTCAGCGACCCCATCACCGGGCTGCTTTTCTCCCTGCCCGACGGTATGGAGCCCGAGCTGAACCGCCTGCACCTCAAGCGCGGCCGGCTGCCCGAGCCCTACAGCCCGGACGAGGTCGTGCTCACCGACACCTTCGCCGATGCGCACGCACTCAACCCCGGCGACCACCTCGCCGCCATCATCAACGGGCGCTGGAAGCGGCTCACCGTCGTCGGCGTGGCCGTCTCACCAGAATATGTCTACCAGATCGCACCGGGCGCCATGTTCCCCGACTTCAAGCGCTACGGCGTGCTGTGGATGAGCCGCCATACCCTGGCCTCGGCCTACGACATGCAGGGGGCCTTCAACAACCTGACCCTGAGCCTCGCCCCCGGCACCCCCGTGCAGGCGGTGATCGATCGGCTCGACGTGCTGCTGGAGCGACATGGCGGCACCGGTGCCTTCGCTCGCGAGGACCAGTTCTCGAACCGTTTCCTGTCCGAGGAGCTGAAGCAGCTGCAGACCACCGCGCGCATCTTTCCCGCCATCTTCCTGGGCGTGGCGGCCTTCCTGCTCAACGTGGTGGTGAGCCGGCTGGTCGCCCTGCAGCGCGATCAGATCGCCATCCTCAAGGCCTTTGGCTATGGCCATCTCGCCATCGGCTGGCACTTCATCAAACTGGTGGCGCTAGTCACCCTCATCGGTGTGGCCGCCGGCACCGCCCTGGGGGCCTGGTTCGGCCAGGGGCTGGCCGCCGTGTACATGGAGACCACTTTCCGCTTCCCCTACCTGGACTACCGCCTGCGCGGCGAGGTGGTGGCGATCGCCCTGGCGGTCGGCATGCTGGCCAGTCTGAGCGGCGCACTGATGGCCGTGGCCAGGGCGGTGCGCCTGCCGCCGGCCGAGGGCATGCGGCCGGAAACACCGGTGACCTATCGTGCCACCTTCGTCGAGCGCATCGGTCTGCAGCGCCACCTCGCCCAGCCCTCGCGCATGATCCTGCGCCACATCGAGCGCCGACCGGTGAAGTCCCTGCTGACCGTACTGGGCATCGCCTGCGCCTGCGCCCTGATGATGGTGGGCAACTACCAGAAGGGGGCGATCGATTTCATGCTCGACGTGCAGTTCCGCCAGGCGGCACGCGAGGACTTGGCCGTGGCCTTCATCGAACCCACCTCCGGCCGGGCACTGCATGAGCTCAGATCGCTGCCCGGCGTCTATCACGTCGAGGGCTACCGCAACGTCCCCGCCATCCTGCGCTTCCAGCAATACAGCTATCGCACCGCCCTCTACGGCATCGAACCCGAAGGGGTGCTGCACCGCGCCCTCGACAGCCGTCTGCAGCCGGTGCAGCTGCCCCCCGACGGGGTGGTCCTGACCGATCACCTGGCGCGAGAGATCCTGCGCGTCCAGCCCGGCGACATGTTGACCGTGGAGGTGCTGGAGGGCCGCCGGCCGGTGCTGGAGGTGCCGGTGCTGGGCATCACCAAGCAGTACCTGGGGGTGTCGGCCTACATGCGGCAGGATGCGCTCAACCGACTGATGCGGGAGGGCCCCGTCGTCTCCGGCGCCTATCTGGGATTGAAGCCGGAGACCGCGCCCCAGGTCTACGACGATCTCAATGCACGTCCCCGCGTCCTGGGCATGGTGGCCAATGCCGCTTCCATCGAGAGTTTCTACGCCACCATCGGCGAATTCGTGCTGTTCTACAACATGGTGGCCACCCTGCTGGCGGCCAGCATCGGTTTCGGCGTGGTCTACAACAGCGCCCGCATCGCGCTCTCGGAACGCAGCCGCGAGCTGGCCAGCCTGCGTGTGCTCGGCTTCACCCACGGCGAGATCGCCTACATCCTCCTGGGGGAACTGGCCCTGCTCACCCTGCTGGCCATCCCGGTCGGCTTCCTGCTCGGGGTGGGGCTCACCGGCATCCTGGTGCTGGCCTTCAAGACCGATCTCTACCGCCTGCCCCTGATCCTGGAACCCGGCAACTACGCCCTGGGTGCCAGCGTCGTACTCGCCTCCGCCCTGGCCTCGGCTCTCATCATCTGGCGCCGCCTGGGCCGGCTGGACCTGGTGGCCGTGTTGAAGACGCGGGAGTGATGGGGGATGTGGGGGATGGGGGATGGGTTGGCAGGATGCCGGGGAGGGTGTCTTGGGCGAAAGATTCGGTCAAAGTAGATTGCAGTCCTGCCAGCCATCGGTTTTACTTCCCCTCACCCCCTACGCCCCACCCCAATGACGCGCGCCCGCATCGCCCTCCTCCTCCTCGTCCTGGCCATCGCCGGTGGCCTGGTGTGGGGCTTCATGCCGCGACCGGTGGCGGTGGAGATGGCGACTGCGACGCAAGGGCCGCTCACGGTGACCGTCGAGGAGGAAGGCAAGACCCGCGTGCGCGACCGCTACGTCATCCATGCCCCCATGTCCGGCCATGCCCGGCGCCTGGCCCTCAAAGTCGGTGACCCGGTGCGTCGCGGCCAGGTGCTGACCCTACTGGAACCGGCCCGTGCCGACGCCCTGGACCCGCGCACGCGCAGCCAGGCGCAGGCCCAGGCTCGGGCCGCCGAGGCCGCCCTGGCGGCGGCGCGGGAGGAAGCGCGCGCAGCCGAGGCCGAAGCGGTGCTCGCACGCCAGGAATTGGCGCGCGCCGAGGCACTGGGCCAGGCCGAATTCCTCTCCCGCGCGGCCGTGGACCAGGCCCGCACGCGCGTGAACCGCTCCGACGCGGCGCGGGAGGCGGCGCGACACGCGGTCGACGTGGCCCGCCATCGGCTGGAGACCGCCCGCGCCGTCCTTGCCAGGGCCGCCGCCCTGCAGGCGGGCGGCCCGACCGAACTGCTGGCGGTGCGCGCGCCCGTCGACGGGCGGGTATTGAAACTGGTGCGCGAGAGCGAGGGGGCGGTGGCGGCGGGGCAGCCTCTGCTGGAGATCGGCAACCCGGAGGCCCTGGAAGTGGAGGTCGAGGTGCTGTCCACCCAAGCGGTACGCATCCCCCCCGATGCGCGCGTGCTCCTGGAGCGCTGGGGCGGCCCGCCCCTGGAGGGTCGGGTGCGGGTGGTGGAGCCGGCCGGCTTCACCAGGGTGTCCGCTTTGGGGGTGGAGGAGCAGCGCGTGCGGGTCATCGTCGACATCACCTCGGCGCGCTCGGCCTGGCAGACCCTGGGCGACGGCTTCCGGGTCGATGCCCGCTTCGTCCTCTGGGAGGCGGCGGATGTCCTGCAGGTGCCGACGAGCAGCCTGTTCCGCCACAACGACGGCTGGGCCGTCTTCGTCGTCGAGGCGGAGCGGGCCCGCTTGCGCGCGGTGGAATTGGGCCAGCGCGCGGGGCTCGCTGCCCAGGTCCTGTCCGGGCTGAAGACCGGCGAACGGGTCATCGCCCATCCCGACGACCGCATCCACGATGGCGTCCGGGTGCGCCCGCGCCCATGAACCGCAAACCTGTCATCGGTCTGGCCCTGGGCAGTGGTTCGGCGCGCGGCTGGGCCCATATCGGCGTCATCCACGCCCTGGAGGAACTGGGTATCCGGCCACGGATCGTCTGCGGCACCTCGATCGGCGCCCTCGTGGGGGCTGCTTACGCCTCCGGGAACCTCGAACGTCTGGAGACCTGGGTGAGCGGACTCAGGATCAAGGATGTGGTCAGCTACTTCGACCTGACCCTCAACGGCGGCATGATCAAGGGCGAGCGGCTGATGGACTTCTTCCGCCGGCACCTGCAGGACCGCGCGATCGCCAGCCTTACGCAGACCTACGCCGCCGTCGCCACCGATCTGGCCACGGGCCGGGAGACCTGGCTGCGCGAGGGCAGCCTGCTGGATGCCGTGCGCGCCTCCATCGCCCTGCCCGGCCTGTTCACCCCGGCCCTGCACAACGGCCGCTGGCTGGTGGATGGGGGCCTGGTGAATCCGGTTCCCGTTTCGCTCGCCCGCGCCCTGGGCGCAGAAGTGGTCATCGCGGCGGACCTCAACACCAATCTGGTCGGTCGCCATCTGCGTCCCCGTGCCCGTCCACCGGCAGGCAACCGCCCGGCCGAGGACAGCCTGGCCGCCGCCCTCATGCAACGCCTGCAGGCGGGTCTGGAAGGACTGCCCCTGCCCTGGCGCGAGACGGAGGAGGCGCCGCCGTCCCTGTTCGACACCCTGGCCACCAGCATCAACATCATGCAGGTGCAGATCAGCCGCAGCCGGCTTGCCGGTGAGCCGCCGGACATCCTCGTCACACCGCGGCTCGCCCATCTCGGCCTGTTGGAATTCCACCGCGCGCGCGAGGCCATCGCCGAGGGACGACGCGCGGTGCAGGCCGTCCAGCCCCTGTTGCGGGAGCTGGAGTTGCTGGCCTGAGTGCGCCCGGACGTGTCCGGGTCCGGGGTATCGGCCTGACCAGGGGTTGCGCCTGGCTTCGAACGCAGGGGTGAACGGCCATTTGCCCCCCCCCGCAGGCGGCGGAGGGGTTGGGAGAGAGGGTGGCCCCCTGTGCCTGGCCCAAACATGGCGACCAAGCGGCAGCAGAGGGCCCCCGTCCAGGGGGCTCAGATCCCCTGTTCGGGCGGAATGGCCCGCATCGCCCTGTCCGTCAGGGCCCGCATGATGCCGCCGGCCATCTCCATGCCCCCGGCCGCCATGCCTCCCATGGCACTTGCAGCGTCCATGAGGTCACGCTTGTGCAGCAGACAGTCCCCATCGCGTCCGCCCGGCTGGGCCGGGGTGGGACAGGCGGGACTGCCGGCAGCACCGGCTGAACAGGCCGGATTGTTCGGCAGGAAAGGCAGGCCGAACATGCAGGCCTGGGCGGCGGTGGTGGTCAGCGCAGAGGAGATGGCCAGGATGCCCAGCAGTGCCGGGAGGGAATGCCTTGTCATGATGCGACTCCTATTCGAAAGGCCCGTCGGTATTGGCGGGTGGAGTCACTATGAGGGGCGGCTGTGAGCGGTCGATTTCCGCCTTGTAGTGCAAATGTAAGCAGTTATTGCAAGCCGTCAATGCACCTGCAGGAAGGGGTAACGCAGCCGCATGGCCCGGTCGAGCAGGGCGACACCGGCCTCCGCACCCAGGGTCTCACAGGCGACGATCCAGTCCGGGTCGCCGAAATCGGTCGTCAGCCGCGCCCCGCGCGACGCCAGCAGATCGATGAGGTGATCCGCCACCGCCCGTTCCGCCTCCTGGCTGTGCAGCCGGCCGAACATGCCGCGCCGTTCGACACGAACGAAGAATCGCCCCGTTCCCATGCGCTGTGCGAAGGGGGTTACTGCGGCCTTGAGGCGTTCGACGAAATCATCGGCCACAAAACGGAAGGTCTGCTCGACGGGGACAAGACGCGCCAGGTACTGCGTCCAACCCTCTTCCGCCTGCTGCGCGGCCCGCACCGCCTCGAGGAAACCCGGCAGATCGGCGACCCGGCCATAGCAGACGTATTTGAACCCAGATTGTCCATTAGGCCGCCCTACGGGCCTACGCGCGCCCTGGCGGTCGGAGCGTGGCCATTTCGTGCGCTTGCTCGTCGGCCATAGGCACGGCTATGGCCTCCTCCCAACCGCCCGAACTGCCTCGCGCTCCACCTCGCCATCATCGCGCGTCCTAATGGA
>CALHRD010000080.1 GCA_938038385.1 uncultured Burkholderiales bacterium | reverse complement strand
CCCTGCGGCGTCGTCGCTTCGCGCCAGCCACCGGTTTGGCCCGGCCTTCGGGCGCGTTCAACTGCGGTTTTTGGTTGAAACAGACGTACAGGGGCCGCCCGCCGCGCGCCAGGGTGTCGCGGTACTCGGCCAGGGCGAGCTGGGTCTTGCCCGAGCCGGCGGTGCCGTCAACGCGCAACCGGAAGGGCTCGAAATCGATCTGCCGCGCCCAGTGCGCGAGCCCGCCGGAGATGCGGGTGACCAGCGCCCCGGCCCGGCCGATGAGTGCGCTCACGTCGGTCTCGAGCTGGATCACGTCGCGCAGGAAGCGCTGCACCTCCCGCGCCCGCTCGTCCGGCTCCCCCGGCGGCAGGGCGGACTGGACGATGGCTGCGAGATGCGCCCGCCCCGCCCGGCCATCGACGTAAGTCAGCCCGAACACCCTATCCGTCAGCCAGCGCCGGAACGACGCATTGTCCATGAATTGCTTGTCGGGGATGCCTTTCGCCAGATCCTCCTCCACTGGCGACGGAAGCTTGGGCACGAGAAAGCTCAGGATGATCGAGAGCTTCTCCCACCCGGCGTTAGTGTACGGCAGGATCGAGGACAAGAAATTGTAGGTGGGCAGGAAGGCTTTAGCGTGAAGGTCGGCGCAGCCGGCTCACGAAGCTCCCCTCCCCATCCCTCACCCCCGACCCCTCCCCCCAAGGGGGAGGGGAGGCTCGACCGCCGCGGTGGGGGCGATGGTCAGCGCAGTGCCCCCCTCCCCCCGAGGGGGAGGGGAAGCTCGACCCGCCTCTCTCCCTCAGGGAGAGAGGCCGGGAGAGCGGGCCGGAGGGGCTTAAGTCGAGGGAACGGACATGACGACATGCATGCTTCGGGGTGGCGTCGCCATGTCCGTTAGCGTGAATGTCGAGCGAGCGACCAAGAAGGGCTCTTCCCCCGCTGAGGAAGGGGTGAGGGAGTGAGCAGAGTGCAATCCTCGCGCGCGACTTGGTTCAGACGTCGAGGTTGCGTACCCCGAGGGCGTTGGTCTCGATGAAGTTGCGTCGCGGCTCGACCTCCTCGCCCATAAGGGTGGTGAAGATCTCGTCGGCGGCAATGGCGTCCTCGATCTGTACCCTGAGCAGTCTGCGCACGCCGGGGTCCATGGTGGTCTCCCACAACTGTTCCGGGTTCATCTCGCCCAGGCCCTTGTAGCGCTGGATGCTGAGGTTCTTCTTCACCTCTTCCAGCAGCCAGTCCAAGGCCTGTTTGAAGTCGCGCGCCGCCGCGCGGGCCTCGCCGCGGCGGATCTCGGCGCCTTCGCCGATGAGGCCGGTGAGAATGTCCGCCGTCTGCCGCAGAGGGTCGTAGTCGCCTTCGATGAAATGGGCATCCAGGTAGGTGGTCAGGCTGATGCCGTGGCGGGTCTTGATGATCTCCAGGCGCCAGTGGCCGTTTTTCTCTTCCTTGTGCGGGATCACCCGCACAGGACCAAGCCTGAGCAATGCGCGGCTCAGGTTCTCTGCCGCGGCATGCGCCCCTTCCTCACTGTCCAGACGGACCGGCGGAATCTGCAGGAGGGCGTAGAGCACGTCCTGGTCCATGCGGCGTCCGAGCCGCTCCACCACCGCCTCGGCAACCAGGAACTGGCGCGCGATCTTCTCGAAGCTCTCCTCGGCGATGGGTACGGCGCCCGCTGACGGCACCAAGGCCGCGTCCTTGAGGGCGGTGCGCAGCAGAAATTGTTTGAGCTCGTATTCGTCCTTGAGGTAGGTCTCGGTCTTGCCCTGCTTGACCTTGTACAGCGGCGGCTGGGCGATGTAGATGTGGCCGCGCTCGACCAGTTCGGGCATCTGCCGGTAGAAGAAGGTGAGCAGCAGGGTGCGGATGTGCGAGCCGTCCACGTCGGCATCGGTCATGATGATGACGCGGTGGTAGCGGAGCTTGGCCGGGTCGTAGTCGTCCTTGCCGATGCCGGTGCCCAGGGCGGTGATCAGGGTGGCGACCTCGGCCGACGAGAGCATCTTGTCGAAGCGCGCCTTCTCGACGTTGAGGATCTTGCCCTTGAGCGGCAGGATGGCCTGGAACTTGCGGTCACGGCCCTGCTTGGCCGAACCGCCGGCGGAATCGCCCTCGACCAGATAGAGCTCGGACAGGGCCGGGTCCTTTTCCTGACAGTCGGCCAGCTTGCCCGGCAGCCCGGCGGAATCGAGCACCCCCTTGCGCCGCGTCATTTCGCGTGCCTTGCGCGCAGCATCACGGGCGCGCGCGGCCTCGACGATCTTGGCGCAGATGATCTTGGCGTCCGCCGGCTTCTCCAGCAGGAACTCGGCCAGTTTCTGCGAGACGATCTCCTCCACGGCGGGGCGCGCCTCGCTGGAGACCAGTTTCATCTTGGTCTGGGATGAGAACTTGGGGTCGGGCATCTTCACCGACAGCACGCAGGCCAGGCCCTCGCGCATGTCGTCGCCGGTGATTTCCACCTTGGCCTTCCTGGCGATCTCGTTTTCCTCGATGTACTTGTTGATCACCCGCGTCATCGCCGCCCTGAGGCCGGTGAGGTGGGTGCCGCCGTCGGATTGTGGGATGTTGTTGGTGAAGCACAGCACCTGTTCCTGGTAGCTGTTGTTCCACTGCATGGCCACTTCCACCGTGATGGTCACGCCGGCTGCGTTGCTCTCGCCGCTGGCGTGGAAGACGTTGGGGTGCAGGACCGTCTTGTTGCGGTTGATGTACTCGACGAAACCCTTCACGCCGCCGCTGAAGGCGAAGTTCTCGTGCCTGCCGTCGCGTTCGTCGATGAGCTCGATCTTGACGCCGTTGTTGAGGAAGCTGAGTTCGCGGATGCGTTTGGCCAGGATCTCGTAGTGGAACTCGACATGGCCGAAGATCTCCTCGTCGGCCAGGAAGTGCACCTCGGTGCCGCGCCGGCTGGTCTCGCCCACGACCTTCAGGGGCGAGACCTCGACCCCGTTCTGCACCTCGACGATGCGGTCCTGCGGCACGCCGCGGTGGAACTCCATGAAATAGTGCTTGCCGTCACGGCGGATGTTGAGCTTGAGCCATTTCGACAGGGCATTGACGCAGGACACGCCCACCCCGTGCAGGCCGCCGGACACCTTGTAGCTGTTCTGGTTGAATTTGCCGCCCGCATGCAGCACGCACATGACGATCTCGGCGGCGGAGCGCTTCGGCTCGTGCTTGTCGTCGAACTTGATGCCGACCGGGATGCCGCGGCCGTTGTCGCTCACCGAGATGGAGTTGTCGGCGTGGATGATCACCTTGATGTCGTCGCAGTAACCGGCCAATGCCTCGTCGATGGCGTTGTCCAGCACCTCGAACACCATGTGGTGGAGGCCGGTGCCGTCCTGGGTGTCGCCGATGTACATGCCCGGACGCTTGCGCACGGCTTCCAGACCCTCGAGCTGCTGGATGCTGGATTCGTCGTAGGCGTTGTCGGCAGGGTTGCTGCTGGGTCGTGGTTCCACGTGAAACAATCCTCGTAGTAGGTGCGGGTCGGTTCGAACCGCAGGCCGAACTCCAATCCGAACGACGGACAATCGTCAGGGCAAAGCCCGTCCTGCAATCCGTTCTGCCGATCAGATGCGCATCGGCATGACGACGTAGCGGAAATGCTCCTCGCCGGGGATGGTGATGAGCATGGAACTGCTGGCGTCGCCGAAGCCGCACTGCACCTGCTCGCAATCCAGGTTGTTGAGCACGTCCTGCAGGTATTGGACGTTGAAGCTGATGTCCAGGGGGTCCTTCCCGTATTCGACATCCAGTTCCTCCTGCGCCTCCTCCTGCTCGTTGTTGCTGCAGGCCAGGCGCAGGCTGCCATGCGTCAGGGCCAGGCGCACGCCGCGGTATTTCTCGTTGGTGAGGATGGCGGTGCGGGCGAGGGAATGATTGAAGCGCTGCCGATCGATCACGACGTTCTTCTCGTAGCCGCTTGGGATGACACGCTGGTAATCAGGGAATTTGCCATCCACCACCTTGCTGCGCAGTTCGAACCCGGATTGGGCGAACATCACCTGGCTTCTGGACAACTGCACGTCGACCGGCGTCTCGCTGTCATCCAGCAGCTTGATCAGCTCCTGCACGGTCTTGCGCGGCAGGATGACATCCATGCCCTGCTCGTCGTGCATCTTGGGCAGGGTAGTGGCGTCCAGGGCGAGCCGGTGACCGTCGGTGGCGGCCACCACCAGGCGGTCACCCTGCAGGGAGATCAACATACCGTTGAGGTAGTAGCGGATGTCCTGCACCGCCATGGCGTACTGCACCCTGGCGAGCAAATGGCGCAGCAGGCCCTGCGGCAGGGAGAAACGGATGCCTTCGCCCTCGGCGATCTGCATGCGTGGAAAATCGCGCGCCGGCAGAGTCTGCAGGCTGAAGCGGCTCTTGCCCGACCTGAGCTTGAGCTGCTCGCCGTCGAGTTCCAGTTTGATGGCCTCGCCATCGGGCAGGGCGCGACAGATGTCGAGCAGTTTTCGTGCGGAAACCGTGAACGCGGTGCCCGCGGCAGACGCCTCGGCCATCCAGGTGGTGATCTGCAGCTCGAGATCCGTCGCCACCAGGGCGGTACGGTCGCCGACGGCCTCGATCAGGATGTTCGCGAGGATGGGCAGGGTGTGTTTGCGCTCGACGACGCCGACGGCAGCCTGCAGCGGTTTGAGCAGGATGTCTTTGCGGGTTTCAAGAACGAACATATCAATCTTCCTGTTGGTGTTGATCAGTGTGAACCAACTTCTCTGGATAAGCCGAATAGTCCTTTGAGAATCATGACCTTGTCCAGTCTGAAAGGCTGTGGACAACCGGCTGTCGACGCTGTGCGGAGATGTGGATGAGGCCGTCACCGGTCGTCAGCCGCACGAGATATCCCCATTTCCTACAGGACTTGTTCAACGATTTATCCCGTCAGGACCTGTACCAGCAGGTTGTGGTCGCGACGGATGGCCTGGTCGGCATTGCGCAGCTCTTCGATCTTGCGGCAGGCGTGCAGGACGGTGGTGTGATCGCGTCCGCCGAAGGCCTGGCCGATCTCCGGCAGGGAGAGATCGGTGAGTTCTTTCGCCAGGAACATGGCCATCTGCCTCGGACGTGCCAGGTTGCGGGTGCGCTTCTTGGAGTACATGTCGGCAACCTTGATCTTGTAGAAGTCGGCCACCGTCTTCTGGATGTTCTCGATCGAGATCTGACGGTTCTGTACTGCCAGCAGGTCCTTCAGGGCCTCCTTGGCCATCTCCACGCTGATCGGCAGCTTGTGGAAGCGCGCATAGGCGATCACGCGCTTCAGCGCCCCCTCCAGCTCGCGCACGTTGGAGCGGATCTGCTTGGCGATGAAGAAGGCGGTGGCATCGTCGAGCTTCTCCCCTTCCTGGCGCGCCTTGTTGAGCAGGATGGCCACCCGCATCTCCAGCTCAGGCGGCTCGAGCATGACCGTTAGCCCCCAGCTGAAGCGGGATTTGAGACGTTCCTCGATGCCTTCCAGGTCCTTGGGGAAGGTGTCGCTGGTGATGATGACCTGCTTGTGGGCCTCGATCAGGCTGTTGAAGGTGTAGAAGAATTCCTCCTGGGTGCGGTCCTTCTTGGCGAAGAACTGGATATCGTCGATCAGCAGCACGTCTAGGCTGTCATAACGGCGCCGGAAGTCCTCGAACGCCTTGCTGCGGATGGCCCGGATCATGTCGGAAAAGTACCGCTCGGCGTGGATGTAACGCACGTTGGCCGTGGGATCGGTGGCCAGAACCTGGTTGCCGATGGCCTGGATCAGATGCGTCTTGCCCAGACCCACGCCGCCATAGACGAACAGGGGGTTGTAGCCTGCGCCGGGGTTGTCCGCCACCTGCAGCGCGGCGGCGCGCGCCAGGTCGTTTGCCTTGCCGCGCACGAAGGTCTCGAAGGTGAATTGGGGGTTGAGCCGGCTGTTTTCTGGCAGGCCGGTCGACGTGGATTTCGCGGCCGGCGGCTTGGCCTGCGCCCGCTCCGGACAGGTCTTGCCCGCAGGCGGGTCGGACGCCGCCTGCCTGGTCGTGGCCCTGGCCAGGGTCAGCGTGACTGCCATCTTGCGCTCGAAATAGCGCTCGGCCAGCGCCTCGATGTCCTGCAGGTATCGGTCCTTGATCCATTGCAGGACGAAACGGTTGGGCGCGCTCACCAGCAACTCGCTGCCGTTTTCCTTGACCGTCAGCGGCTTCAACCAGGTATTCAGCTGCTGGTTGTTGAGCGATTGCTCGAAATGGGCAATACAATGGTTCCAGAAACCACTCATGTCGGCGCGGCGCAGTCTGCTG
The DNA here is from genome assembly GCA_938038385.1 of uncultured Burkholderiales bacterium. Classification (GTDB taxonomy): domain Bacteria; phylum Pseudomonadota; class Gammaproteobacteria; order Burkholderiales; family Thiobacillaceae; genus JANWZL01. The sequence goes on along the minus strand of CALHRD010000080.1, from coordinate 3,636 downwards.
TGGGGATGGTCGAACGGGGGGTATGGACGGATTGTAGCATGAGCGACACCCCCGGCCAGAAATAGAATTTATTGACAAATGAGTCACTTAGACGGTTAAATTCCCGTCTTTACCGAGTGAGGCCCTGAGCATGAAACGCACCTATCAGCCTTCCGTGGTCCGCCGCAAGCGCACCCACGGTTTCCGTGCCCGGATGAAGACCAAGAGCGGTCGGGCCGTCATCAACGCCCGTCGCGCCAAGGGGCGCAAGCGCCTGGCGGTTTGACGAAGGCCAAGGCCCGGCCCCTCGGGTTGGGCAGCGTAAAGATACTGCGCAAAACGGATGACTTCTCATCCGTTTTTCGTTTCAAGTCGGTCAAGCGCGGGACATGCGTGGACGTCCATACCCGTCCGAACGATCTCGCCCATGCCAGGCTGGGACTGATCGTCTCCCGCCGCGTGGTGCCCCGTGCGACGCAAAGGAATCGCTACAAGCGGCTCATGCGGGAGGCCTTCCGCTTGAGACAGCAGGAACTTGGCAACCTGGACGTGGTGGCCCGATTGAAGTCGGCCTGCCCGTTCGACCGATTCAAGGATGAATTCGCCCGGCTGCTGCACGGCTGTCGGGCCCCTTGTCGGACAGGCCATAGCCCGCCTGTCCCGGATGCGAGCACCTCGTAAATGGACACGCAACGCCTGATCGCCTTCATCGTCTTCTCCTTTTCGCTGCTGCTGCTGTGGGAGGCATGGCAGGATTACAACCGCCCCAAGCCGCTGCCGGCCGCTGCCCAGACGGCACCGGCAGGTCAGCCCGGCGACGCCAGCCAGCATGATCTGCCGAGGCCCGGCGAGGGTCTGAAGGCCGCCACGTCCATGCCGGAGTCGGCCAAGCTGTCGCAGGGAGCGCGTGCCGTGGTCAGGACCGATGTCATCGACGCGGTGATCGACAGCCACGGCGGCGACATCCGCAGCCTGATTCTCACCGCCTACCGCGACAACGTGGACCGGGACAAGCCATTTCAGCTCTTCGAGGAGAAGGCCGGGCGCAACTATCTGGCCCAGTCCGGTTTCATCGGTCAGGGTCTGCCCAATCACAAGACCGTGTATCAGCTGGAGGCCGGGGAGTACGTCCTGAAACCGGGCCAGGACACCCTGCGCGTGGCCATGAAGTCGGTCAACGACGGGGTGGAGGTGACCAAGACCTATGTCTTCCGCCGCGGCAGTTACGTGGTGGACGTGCTGCACACCGTGCGCAACGCGGGCAGCGCCCCGGTGGAGGGTTACCCCTACTACCAGTTCGTGCGCCACGGACAGGCACCCGAGGGTGAATCCGCCTTCGTCCACACCTTCACCGGACCGGCCGTTTACACCGAGGCGGGCAAGTTCCAGAAGGTGAGCTTCGAGGACATCGCCAAGGGCAGGCAGGATCACGTCCGCGAGGCCCAGGATGGCTGGATCGCCATGGTGCAGCATCACTTCGTCGCGGCCTGGGTGGCCCCGGATCCGGCGGCCGACTTCAGGCGCGAGTTCCGCACCGACAGCCTGGGCGACGGCGAGTACCGCGCCAGCATGATCACCCCCCTGCTGCAGATCGCGCCGGGCGAGGAGAAGACGGTGTCGATGCGCCTGTATGCCGGCCCGCAGGAACTGGAGAAGCTCAAGGCCCTGGCGCCGGGACTGGAACTGGTCGTGGACTACGGCTGGTTCACCGTGCTGGCCTACCCCCTGTTCCTGCTCCTCAACTGGCTGGAGAACCTGGTTGGCAACTGGGGCGTGGCCATCATCCTGCTCACCGTGCTCATCAAGCTGGTTTTCTACCCCCTGTCGGCGGCCAGCTACAAGTCCATGGCGCAGATGCGCAAGCTCGCCCCACGCCTGCAGACCCTGAAGGAACGCTACGGCGACGACCGGCAGAAGCTGCACGAGGCGATGATGAAGATCTACCAGGAAGAGAAGATCAATCCCCTGGGCGGCTGTCTGCCCATCCTGGTGCAGATCCCGGTGTTCATCGCCCTGTACTGGGTGTTGCTCGGCGCGGTGGAACTCAGGCAGGCGCCGTTCGCCCTGTGGATCACCGACCTGTCGGCGCGCGACCCCTATTACATCCTGCCGCTCATCATGGCGGCCACCATGTTCATCCAGATGAAGCTGAGCCCGACACCGCCCGACCCGGTACAGGCCAAGGTGATGATGATCATGCCCATCGTCTTCTCGGTGTTCTTCTTCTTCTTCCCGGCCGGGCTGGTGCTCTACTGGCTGGTCAACAACATCCTGTCCATCCTGCAGCAGTGGCGCATCAACCACGTGATCGAGCGCGCCGCCGCACATGGCAAGCCCAGGAAATGACCTCATCGCCGCCATCGCCACCGCCCCGGGCCGGGGCGGCATCGGCGTGGTGCGCCTGTCCGGGCCCGACCTGAGTACGGTCATTCAGGGCGTGATCGGGCGGCGGCTCGATCCCCGTCACGCCGCCTACGTACAGTTTCTGGATGGCGGCGGCGAGGCCCTGGACGCGGGCATCGCCATCCACTACCCCGCCCCGGCCTCCTTCACCGGAGAGGACGTGCTGGAATTGCAGGGTCATGGCGGTCCCCAGGTGCTGCAGATGATCCTGGAGCGTTGTCTGGAGCTGGGTGCCCGGCTGGCCGAACCGGGCGAGTTCTCGCGCCGGGCCTTCCTAAACGGCAAGATCGATCTTGCCCAAGCCGAGGCCATCGCCGATCTCATCGATGCACAGAGCCGGGAGGCAGCCCGCTGCGCGCTGCGATCCCTGCAAGGTGCGTTCTCTGTCGAGGTCCACGCCATGGTCGAGGCCCTCATCCGCTTGCGCATGCTGGTGGAGGCCACCCTCGACTTTCCCGAAGAGGAGATCGATTTCCTGCGTCAGGCCGACGCCAGCGGTCAGCTCGATGACATCGCCAGGCGTCTGCAATCGGTGCAGGCACGCGCACAGCAGGGGGCCTTGCTGCGGGAGGGCCTGACGGTGGTGCTGATCGGCCAGCCCAATGTGGGCAAGTCCTCGCTGCTCAACCGTCTGGCCGGCTACGAGGCGGCCATCGTCACGGACATCGCCGGCACCACGCGGGATACGGTCAGGGAGGCCATACAGATAAAAGGCGTCCCCATCCACGTGGTGGATACGGCAGGGCTGCGGGAGACGGACGACCCGGTGGAAAGTCAGGGCATAGCCCGCACCTGGGACGCCGTGGCCAGGGCCGATGTCGCCCTCCTGCTGGTGGATGCCGCCCATGGCGTGTCGGAACGGGAGGCCGACATCCTCGCTGCCCTGCCCGACATCCCCATGATTACCGTGCATAACAAGATCGACCTGACCGGTGAGGCGGCGAGGTTGTCTGACGACGGAAACGAAATCTGGCTCTCGGCCAGGGAGGGAACGGGGATGGAACTGCTCAACCGGCGCCTGCTTGAACTGGCGGGTTGGCGCATGGCGGGCGAGGGCAGTTTCATGGCCCGCAGCCGTCATCTCGCCGCCCTGCATGAGGCCGCGAAGCACCTCTCCACCGCGCGCGCGAACCTTGATCGGCTGGAACTCTTCGCCGAGGAACTGCGCCAGGCCCAGGAGGCCCTGTCTGCCATCACCGGAGAATTCACCTCCGATGACCTGCTCGGCGTGATCTTCAGCCGATTCTGCATCGG
>CALHRD010000079.1 GCA_938038385.1 uncultured Burkholderiales bacterium | reverse complement strand
CTTTTGTCGTGCCATATATTTCGGGAGGTTGAGGTGAACATGCGGCAGCGGGGCTTTACCCTGATCGAACTGCTGGTGGCCGTTGCCATCGTCGCGATCCTGGCCACGGTGGCGGTGGCCTCGTATCAGGACCACATCCGGCGCAGTGCGCGGGCGGAGGCCAAGGCGGTGCTGATGGAGGCGGCGGGGTTCATGGAGCGGTTTTACACTACGAATGGCCGCTATTCGACCGACGCGGCAGGCACGACCGCGCCTGCACTGACCGGTCTGACCCAGTCACCCAAAGACGGCGCGGCGCGCTACAACATCACCGTCTCCGACATCGCGGCGCAGAGCTACACCCTGCAGGCCGCGCCGACCGGTGCGCAGACCGGCGATGAGTGCGGCAACCTGACCCTGACCCATACCGGAGCCAAGGGCGTGTCGGCAGATGTCGATAAGGATGGTACGGCAGGGGATGCCGACGACATCCAGACCTGCTGGAACCGCTGATGTCCCGATAGCCGTGCATGGCCGAAAAGCCGCTTCGACTGGTGGAAAGCGCCTGCCAGGCATGGATGGTTCTCTCTTCGCCGGCGATTTCCCTCAACGGACATGACTTTGAGAAATACGCCCCTGAGTATGAAAGTCATGTCCGATTTCCCTCACCCCCTACCCCTCTCCCCCTGGGAGAGGGGGGCTTCGAGAAGTCGCTGACGCGACTTTCACGCTAAGGTCGGGGGGCGTCACGGTTTGCCGCACGACTTCCATCACAGCGGGCGAGTCCCGCAGCCTTGTACGCCTTGACCCCCCGGTTGTTGACCATCCTCGGGCTCATGGATGCCGACGGCTTCATTTCCGGCGAGCAGATCGCCGGCACCATGGGCATGTCCCGTGCCGGCGTGCACGGCCTGATCCGGCAGGCCGCCACTTACGGCGTGAACGTCCAGTCGGTGCGCGGCCGCGGCTACCGCCTGGCCCGGCCTCTGGAACTGCTCGACGAGGCCCGGCTGGCGGGCGAACTGGCGCCACTGGGGCTGCATGTACTCTGCCTGCCGGAGGTCGATTCGACCAATGCGCGGCTGCTGGCGCTGGCCGCGGGCGGCGCGCCGCACGGCACCCTGCTTGCCGCCGAGTGGCAGACCTGCGGACGCGGACGGCGTGGACGCCGCTGGCTCGGCGTGCTGGGGGCGAGCCTGGCCTTTTCCCTGCTCTGGCGTTTCGAGCGGCCGGTCGCGCAGCTCGCGGGCCTGAGCCTCGCGGTGGGGGTGGCTTTGGTGCGCACCATGCGCGCGTTGGGGGCGGAGGGCATCGGTCTGAAATGGCCCAACGACGTACTCCTGGGCGAGGACAAGCTGGCCGGCATCCTCATCGAGCTGACCGGCGACATGCTGGCGCCGTCGGCGGTGATCGGCGTCGGCCTCAACATCCGCGCCGGTGAGCAGTTGACCGGCGAGGTGGGCATGCCGGTGGCGGATCTGGAGACGGCATGCGGCCGGCGGCTGGACCGCAATGCCGTGCTGGCGGCAGTGGCGCAGGAGCTGGCGGCGGTGCTCGCCTTCTTCGACCAACAGGGCTTCGCCCCTTTGCGCGAGGAATGGCTTGCCTGGCATGCCTGGCAGGATCGGCCGGTCGCGGTGCTCGGGGCGGATGGCCGGCTGCTCACCGGGCGGGCCGCTGGCGTGGACGCTCAGGGTGCCCTGCTGCTGGACACCGGTAGCGGCCTCGAGCCCGTCCTGTCCGGCGACGTGAGCCTGCGGCGCGCAGGATGAACGGGACGATCCTGACTGTCGACGCCGGCAATACGCGGCTCAAGTGGGGGCTGTGGCAGGACGGCGCCTGGCGGCGCAAGGGCGTGCTGCCGGCGGGCGAGGCCGGGTGTCTGGATGCGCAGATCATGCCCGCGCGGCCCGAAAAGGCGTTCGTGAGCTGCGTGGCGGGCGATGCGCCGCGCGCCGAGCTGGCCGCGGCCCTCGCGCGCCTGGGCGGAGGGGTGACCTGGCTGCAAGCGTCGGCGCAGGCGTATGGTCTGCGCAACGCCTATGCCGAGCCGGCACGGCTGGGGCCGGACCGCTATGCCATGCTGGTGGCCTGCCTGCATCTGGGCTTGGCCCCCTGTGTCGTGGTCGGGGCGGGCACGGCGGTGACGGTGGATGCCCTGGATGCGGCGGGCGCCTTCCTCGGCGGTATGATCCTGCCGGGGCCGGCCCTCATGCGTCAGGCCCTGGCCGCGGGTACGGCGGGGGTGATGGAGGTGTCCGGGCGGTTGCAGGATTTCCCGCGCTGCACCGGTGACGGCGTGGAGACGGGCATCTGGCGCGCGCTGGCCGGCGCGGTGGCAGATCTGCGCGCACGGCTGGCGCGTGCCGCCGGCGTGCAGCCGCTGGTCGTGTTGTCGGGCGGAGAGGCGACGGCGCTCGCGGCCGTCGTCGATGAACCCAGGCGGGTGGTGGAGGATCTGGTCTTGGAGGGTTTGCTGTGGATCGCCCGATGTTCGGACGCGCAGGCTCGATAGCGCTGGGCCTGCTTCTGCTCAATGTCGTCGTCCTGGTGGCAGGACTGGCCCTGGAACACTGGCGCGCGCAGCCGCGGGGGCCGGTCGGCTATAACGCGGACAAGGTTCGCCTGCTGAACAAGGTCGGGGTGACGCCGGCCGATGGAGCCGAAGCGAAGGCGCAGGGGGCACAGACCGCCACCACTGCAAGTGGTCCGACGGCGCGCCCGGCGAACGACATGGCCGCCGCGGAGGGTGACTCGGGCGCTGTCGTCGGGCGGAAGGCACAGCCAACCGGGCCCGTCTGTCTCAAGGCTGACCTGGCGGGGTCCGCCACCTATGCCGCCCTGCGCCGGGCCATGGGTCAGGCCGGATTGGCCGGGCGGACCCTGCGCACCGAGGAACGCCTGGGCTGGTGGGTGTACTGGCCGCCGCTGGATGACCCAGTGCAGCAGGTGCAGGCCCTGGCGGCCATCGACAGGGCCGGGGTGAAGGACGTGGCGCCCATACGCCAGGGGCCGATGGCGCGGGCCATCTCCCTGGGCATGTTCGCCAGCGAGGCGGATGCCCGCGTCCAGCACGACGTGCTCGCCCGCAGGGGTCTGGAGGCGCTGCGCTACGGTCCGCGGCCCGGCATCCGTGCGGTCTATCTCGACATCCCCGCCGCCGAGCGGGACAAGCTCACGGCGTTGCGCGCGGCGGCGCCGGAAGGGGTGGCTCTCGAGGAGGTGGCCTGTCCAGGCTGACAGGCACGGTTGGGAGTGCCCAGTCATCAAGCCGAGTCTCCTGGCGGGTCGTGCTGTAGGTTGCGTGCTGTGAGTCGGGCTGCAGGTCGGGCTTCAGCCCGACACCCGACAGGATCAGCAACAACCCCGTCAGGCTGAAGCCTGACCTACAGCCTTGGCAACGGTGAAATAGGGGCTGGCCCTCTCGACACACCCGTTCAGCACGCCCCGACCTCCCCGCACAGCCGGCCGATGAGATAGTCGGGGGCGAGCCAGAGCACCAGGTCGTCGAATTCGCCGCCCAGCCGGTCGGCGCCGGTGGGGGGACGGCTGACGAAGAGCGTGTCGGCATTCGCGTTTTCACGTTCATCCGTCCCGACGGGGAGCCGATTCGGCCTGCCTGCTGCGTTCATGGCGCCGAGGCCGTTGGGTCCGTGCGACAGCCACAGTGCCGAGGCCTTGAGTGGGCGCTCACATTGCCGCTCCAGGCAGACGCGCAGGTCGGCGGCTGGGGCGGGGTGGGCCATGATGCCGGCCTGGGCATGGGCATAGGCCGGGGCGACGGCATAGGTGTAGCGGTTGCCCCAGGCATCGGCCTGGGCCACGCCCAGGGTGACCCAGGGCAGATTCCCGCTCGGCACCGCACAGCCGCCATCGGGCAGACGGTCTTCCTCGCCGTCGTTGGCTTGCGGGCCCTCGCGCCGGTCCGGGCAGGGCAGGTAGGGACGGCCGGCCGGGTCGCGATGGCTGAGGGCATAGCCGAGCAGGGCGGTCTTGGCGTCCATGAGGCCGCGTCGGGTGTCTGCCGACTGCCGTTCGACGATCTGACGCGAGAGCGGGGTCATCGCCCCGGCCATGAGCAGGGTCAGGATGAACAGGACGATCGCCAGCTCGATGAGGGTGAAGCCTCCGCTGCGGGCGGGCGGGACAGCGTGCCGGGGTGGGGGGGCTGGCGGCCTCATCGCGCGCTCCCGCCCCCGTTCCAGGTCCACCAGTTCAGCGTGCATTGCATGCGTTGCGGCCGCTCGGCGAGGGTCCAGTCGCAAGCCTCCACCGTGAACAAACCCTGGCCTGGACTATCCAGGCGCGCCAGCCAGACGCCTAGGCGGGCAGGATCCATGGGGGCGAGGCTCAGGTGCATGCGGGTTGCGGTGAGTCCGGGCAGGGCCGTCGGCCGGCTGGGTTCCAGACGCCAGGTGACAGCCTGGAGCTCGAGCTCGCGCTGCGTCCGGGCCAGGGCCGAGATCCAGTCCAGGCGTCGCGCCTCGCCCACGAAGCCGCGTCGTTGCAGATCGGCGTAATGTCTGCCCAGGGTGCGGACGAGTGCGATGCGCTGCGGCAGCTGGTCGAGCCGGGTGTGCGCCTCGGCCCACTGCCGTTCCGCCTGTTGCCGTGCTGCCACTGCCTCGCCGTGCAGGTGGAGGGCGACACCCACTGCGGCCGTGCCGGCGAGGAGGATCAGGATCAGGGCGGCCAGGGGTGATCGCAGTTCGGTCGGGATCATGGTGGGGTCCTTGCGAGCTTCGACACGCCGGTGTCCGTCGCCATGGCCTGCATGCCTGCGGCCGCTGACTTTTCCTGCGCACTGAGGGTCAGTCCGAAGCGTGCTGCCTGTCCGGCCTGGTCGCGTCCGAATCCCCCCTGGACCTCCAGTCCAGCGCTGACATCCAGGGGCCAACGCGTGACCTCGGTCTGCCAGCCCTGCCGGCGCAGTTCCGCCACCAGGGCCTCGATCCGGCCATGGGCCAGGCGGTAATCGCCATCGAAGCCGGTGATCTCGCCCTCCAGCCACAGCCGCTGCGGCTGGTTGGCCTCTGGGCCTGCCCAGCGCATCTGCGCCAGGTGGATGTTCGGGTGCCCGCCGGCGATGGCGCCGATGCGCTCCAGCGTGACGGCCGGATCGGCGCGGTGGGTGAGCACCCAACGCCAGGCCGCATGGGTCTGCCAGAGGGTCTCGAAATGAGCGCCGCCCCCCTCGGGTTCCAGCATCTGCCCGGCCTGTTCCCGCGCCTGCAGGGCACGGGCCTGCAGATCGTCGGCGGTGCGGGTGAGACGCCAGGTGTCCAGGACCAGGGTGAGCGCGGGAACCAGGGTGGTGATGAGCCACAGCGTGCCGGCCACCTTGATGATGCGGCGCAGGCGGTGATGCACGTAGTCGCGCCGCAGTTCCTCGGGCAGGAGGTTCCCGCCGGCTGGTGGCCGGGCCAGGAGGGCCAGACTGATGGCATCGCTCGACTCGGTGAGCATAGCAGGTGGCAGTCCCAGCTCGGCCAGCAGACGCTGGCGGGGCAGGGTCTCGCACCGCCAGCCGTCGTCGCCGTGCAACCGCTGTCTCAGCTCCTCCAAGGTGTTGAGGGGGTCGATGAGGCAGACGCGCAGGGTGTCGCCTCGGCTGAGCAGACGTTGGGCGAGGAGGGACTGGCGTGTGCGCTCGATCTGTTCGACATAACCCTGCATCGGGTCGGCATGGGTGCTGCCCTCGACCGGCGCCAGCCGCGAGAAACGCAGCTCGCCGTCGCAGAAATAGCTCAGACGCAGCCCCCCAGTCTGTTCGGAGACCAGCAGCAGTCTGTCACCGTTGCCTGTCACGGCAGCGCTTTCCCCGGCCTGCCGACCGGCCAGGAAGCGGAAGCCTGCCCTTGGGCGGGGCGCTCGCCCGTGCGTCAGATGGAACCTGGCCAGCAGGTCCTGGCTCAGAACGGGGACCAGCCAGACACCCGCCAGGGGCGAACGCCGCAGCCGCAACACCTCTACCCAGGGTCGCAGCAGTTCCGGCGCGGTCAGTCCCATGAACAGGTAACGGTCACCGACCTCTCTCCCGGTTGCGGGGCCCTGACGCAATACCGACCGATAAGGGGTCTGGTGCAGGACCTGGCGCAGGCGCCGCTGGGTCATCTCGCGGCGGTCCCGGCCGTGGGCACGCGGCAGCACTTCGCTACGGTAATGTTCCTCCACGGAGTCGACCACCAGATGGACCGGCATGCCCGGAGCAGCCTGGAGCGCGTCGCTGAGCTGACTCCAACCCTCCGCGTCGGCGGGCAGCGCACGGATGTCGCGCAACACGCCACGCTCCCAGCGGGCCAGACTGGCACCGGCCCTAGAGACATAGAGCAGCAACCGCCCGTTCATAGCCGGATTTCCCCGATGACCTGATAGACGGGCAGAAACACCGCCAGCAGCAGGAAGGCGAGCAGTCCGCCGAGCAGCAGGGCCAGGGCGGGTTCCACCAGCTTCAGGGCGCGTGCCATCGCCTCGCGGGCGTCACGGGCAAAGAACCAGGCGGCGTTGTCCAGGGCCTCGGCCAGGGCTCCGCTCGCTTCGCCCGTGTGCAGCATGCGCAGCACCAGGGGCGGGAAGAGGTCGACCTGGCGGAAGCCGGCGCTGACCGTCTCGCCGGCGGCGATGAGCTTTCCGGCACGACCGATCCGGCGGGCGATGTGGCGGTTGCCCACGCTCTTCTCGCAGGCCGCGAGCGCCTCCAGGATGTTCAGCCCGGATTGCGACAGGAGGGCGAACAGGCCGGTGAAGCGTGCCAGGGCCGACTTGCGCGCCGCCTCGCCGATTAGGGGCAGACGCAACAGCAGGGTGTCGAAGCGGTCGCGCCAACCCTCCTGCCGTTGCCAGCCAAGGATGGCAAGCGCGGCCAGGAGGACACCCAGACCCAGCAGCCAGAGGCCATGCGCTTGCGTCCAGCCGGCCAGGGCCATGAGCCAGCGCGTGGCGGTGGGCACCGGCAGGTTGAGACTCGTCACCAGCATGGCCAGCTTGGGCGTCAGGTGGAACAGCAGCACCCACGCGGCGGCGAGGACGGCGAGGCCGACCACGCCGGGGTAGATGAGCAGGCGGGTGAATTCCGACGCCAGCTCGTCCTGTGCCTTGAGGCGCGCCTCCATGCGCTCGAAGACGACGCCCAGTTGGTCGCTGGCCTCGGCGGCTCGCACCAGGGCGACGAAGACCGGATCGAATACCTGCGGATGGTGGGCCAGGGCCTGTGAGAACAGTCTGCCGCCCTCGATGTCGTCTGCCACCAGCGACAGGACATCGCGGAAGTGGGAGTTGTGCGTGACCGCGATCAGGTCGCGCAGGCCATCGAGCAGCGGCACGCCGGCGCGGGCGATCTGCTGGACATGAAAGCAGAAGCCGATCAACTCCCGTCGGCTGACGTGCCTTTGCCAGGACCAGCCGAGGCGGGTACGGGGACGCAGGCGGATGAGGACGAGCCCCATCTGTCTGAGGCGCAGTTCGACGTCCACCTCGTTGACGGCGTAAGTCTCGCCCCGGCTGACATTGCCGGCCAGATCAGCGGCCTTGTAGCGGTAATAGGGCATGGCTAACCAGGGGGATGGGGGAGGGGGGATGAGGAATGGGAACCCCCCATGTCTTGCCGAGCACCTCCCGGCAAGTGCATGCGTCGTGAATGGCGGTTGCTGTCCCCCATCCCCCATCCCCCATGCCCCATCCCTTGTTCATCCCGAGTACCTCGTCAGGTCCACCACCCGCGCCACTTCCGCCAGCGAGGTCTCGCCTGCGAGTACGAGGCGCAGACCCTCGTCGGCGAGGGCGCGCAGCCCGCGGGCGGCAGCCAGTTCCCCCAGTTCGCGCACGGTGGCGTTACGGGCGATGGCCGCGTCGATGGCGTCGTCCACCCGCAGCAGCTCCATGAGCGGCAGGCGCCCGCGATAACCCTTGTAGGCGCAGTGCACACAGCCCACCGGCCGATAGACCGGGCCGGCCACATCGCCAAGCCAGCGCAGCTCCTCGTGACCCGGTTCGTAGCCCGCCTTGCAATGGGGACACAGCCGCCTCACGAGACGCTGGGCGACGACGGCGATGACGTTGCCGGCCAGGATGCCAGGCGGGATGCCCATGTCCAGCAGTCGCGGAAACACGCCCAGGGCGGAGTTGGTGTGCAGGGTGGAGAGCACCAGGTGGCCGGTCATGGCAGCGCGGAACGCCATCTCCGCCGTCTCCCGGTCGCGGATCTCGCCGATCAGGATGATGTCCGGGTCCTGGCGCAGGATGGAGCGGATGCCGTTGGCGAAGTCCACCTTCACCAGCTCGCTGATCGAGGTCTGGCGGATGAGCGGCAGGGGATACTCCACCGGGTCCTCCAGGGTCATGATGTTGACGTCCTCCCGGTTGAGGTGGGAGAGCAGCGAATACTGGGTGGTGGTCTTGCCCGAGCCGGTGGGACCGGTGACGATGAGGATGCCCTCGGGACGGGCGATGGCGTCCCTGAGCCCGGTCAGGGTGTCTTCCGGCAGGCCCATGCGCTCGAGCGGGATGATCGCCTTCTCGCGGTCGAGCACCCGCAGCACGATGTTCTCGCCGTGCAGGGTGGGCAGGACCGAGACGCGAAAGTCGATCGGCCGACCGTAGAGGGTGAGCGACAGGCGGCCGTCCTGCGGGGCGCGCGATTCGGCGATGTTGAGTCCGGCGACGATCTTCAGCCGCACGGCGATGGCGGTCCAGTATTTGCGGTGCAGGCTGCGGTTGTGCTCGAGTACGCCGTCGATGCGATAGCGGATGCGCAGGAAGGCGGCCTCAGGCTCCAGATGGATGTCGGAGGCGCCGCGCTTGACCGCGTCGGCGAGCAGGGCGTTGACCAGGCGCACCACGGGCTGGGTGTACTCGCCGCCACCGCTCTGCACTGACAGATAGTCCACTTCGCCAGTCTCGATCTCGCGCAGGATGCCGTCCACTGACAGGTCGAAGCCATAGAAGCGGTCCAGGCATTCCAGGATCTGCGCCTGCGCCGCCAGCACGGGACGGATCTCGAAACGCCCCTCCAGGTGGGCGCGCAACTGGTCGAGGGCAACGAGGTCGTACAGATCCGGCACCGCCACGGTGAATAGGCGCCGATCGAAATCCACCGCCAGGGGCAGCAGTTTGTGCCGTCGGGCGAGAGGCTCCGGGGTCATCTGCACCGCCTCCGGGTCGGCCACCACCTGGGCCAGGTCGATGCTGGTCTCGCCCGCATTGCTGGCCAGCACGTCGCGCAGCGTCGCCTCGGTGACGAAACCCAGTGCGATGAGCTGTCGCCCGAGGGGCAGGCCGCTTACGCCCTGTTCGGTCAGGGCGATCCTGAGCTGGTCATGGCTGATGAGTCCCTGGCCCAGCAGCCATTCGCCCAGTTTGGGGGGGTCGGTGGGGGTAGACATGGGCGGGGAGGGGCAGGGGGATGAGGGATCGGGTGACAGGCGGCGCCCTCACCCCTTCCTCATTCCCCATCCCTAGTCGTTCTGATATGTCTGCATGCGGCTGTAGAGCGTGGTACGGTTCACGCCGAGGATTTTCGAGGCCTGCGAGAGGTTGCCGTGCGTCATGTCCAGGGCGGCCTCGACATAGCTCTTTTCCCACTGCTTCATCACCTGGTCCAGGTTGAAGCCGTGCACGCTCTTCAGGTGCTTCTTGGCATAGTCGCGCAGGGCCTGGGCATCGGTCGGCAAGGGTATGGCGTCGGGGCTGACCAGGTCGAGGTCGAATTCCGCCTCCAGCTCGCGCGGGCCCACGCTCTGGCCGGCATACTTGGTCGTCAGGCGGATGACGATGTTCCTGAGTTCGCGCACGTTGCCGGGGAAGTGGTACTCCTCCCAGATGCGCTGGGCGTCGGCGGTCAGGGAGAAGGGCGGTACCTTTGCCTCCCTGCAGTAGATGGCGCGGAAATGCTCCAGCAGGGCGAGTTTGTCCTCCTGCTGTTCGCGCAGCGGCGGCACATGCACGGAGAACACCGACAGCCGGTGATAGAGGTCACCGCGAAAGCGGCCCTCGCGCACCTCGCGTCGCAGGTCGCGGTTGGTGGCGGCGACGATGCGGGCGTTGGAGAACCGGCTCTGCGTCTCGCCTACGCGCTGGAATTCGCCGTTTTCCAGCACGCGCAGCAGCTTGGCCTGCAGTTCCAGGGGCAGCTCGCCGATCTCGTCGAGGAACAGGGTGCCGTCGCGCGCGTCCTCGAAATAGCCGGAATGCGCCTGGACGGCACCGGTGAAAGCCCCCTTGGCATAGCCGAACAGCGTCGGTTCCACCAGGGTGGGGGAGATGGCCGCGCAGTTCAGGGCCAGATAGGGTTTGTCCGCGCGCTTGGCCCAGCGGTGCAGGCTCTTCGCCACCAGCTCCTTGCCGCTGCCCGATTCACCCTCGATCAGGACCGGGAAGGGGGCGTCGGCGTAGAGGCGGATCTGTTGCCGCAGGCGGTCGATGACGAAACTCTTGCCGACGATGACGTCGTCCTCCGCCGGTGGCTCGGTGGCCGGCACGACCGTCTCTGCCTGGTCGAAGCGCAGGGCGGTGAGCAGGGCCTGCTTGATCTTGGCCGGCTCGGCGGGCTTGGCGATGAAGTCGATGGCGCCCAGGGCGCGGGCGTGACGGGCGTTGGCCTCGTCGTTCTGACCCGAGAGGACCAGGATCTTGATCCTCTTGGAATGGTTGAGGAGGTCGGAGATCAGGGCGAAGCCCTCGTCCGGCTTGTGCTGGGCGGGCGGCAGGCCCAGATCGACCAGCGCCAGGGGGGGGGTGGATTGCAACTGGGTGAGCAGGCTCTTCACCTGGGCACGGGATTCGGCCACGAAGACCTCGAAATCCCTGGACAGGACGAAATGCATGGTGTCGGTGATCAGGGGATCGTCGTCGACGATCAGCAGTCCGGGTTTGGCATGGCTCATGGGTGTTCCTCCTGGATGTCTTATCGGCAGGAAAGGGATGAAACTTCAGGGGATTTGCCGTCCGTCGGAGGCTATGCGCGGGCTGCGCCAGACGCAGGCGGGGCGTGGCGGCCTGGCGGACTCAGCCGAACACGGTGTAGGTCACCAGCAGCCATCCGTCGCCCCGGTCCCGCACCGAATCGAGACGGATATGCTGGGTCTCGCCTTCCGACTTGAGCCGATAGGTCTTGCCGTGGGTGTATTTTGCGCTTTCCAGCAGCAGGAGCGAGGCCTCGCCATAGGTCAGCAGCAGGGCCAGGCTGGCCTGGGAACTGGGCAGCAGGCCGCCGTCGTCGACGCTGTAGCTCATGGTGGAGGGCGCGTCCGGTTCCAATATGGCGAGCAGGGGGCGCTGGCTGATGAACTCGACGCCGATCTTGCGCCATTCCTGATCGATGCGGGTGATGCGGCGCACCACCCCCAGGCGCCAGTCGTCGCCCGGGTCCCGGCGCAGGGCGATCAGCTTGCCCATCTTGAGCCAGTCGCTGTCGTCGATACGCATCAGGGTGCCGGCGCCGTGCTCGCTCAGATCCTGCAGCGGCCAGCGCTCGTGGGTATCGGGGCGGCTGCTGCTCAGGGTGCGTTGATGCAGCCCGGCCTTGGTGCGCTCGGTGACGAAGCCATACAGCTTGATGTCGAGGATCTCCTCGGGACTGAGGCCTTCGCGGATGCCCGGTGAGGCGGACAGCTCCTTGTCGGCCTGGATGCGCAGGCAGATGTTGTACAGGTCGCGGATCACCTCCCAGCGGCTGTTCTCCGTCCTCCTGGGGGTGCGCCGGCGGTCGAGGTTGCTCACCGCCGACCACTCGACGACGACGTGGTCCAGCAGCTCATAGCCCTCCGGCAGACGGAACTCCTCGCCCAGTCCGAGGGAGGCGGGGGTGGTGCCGGTCTTGATCGAGCGCTGCACGACGTCGATGTGGTCGAGCAGCTTTTCCGTCGCCACATAGCGGTGGGTGGGCTCGTGTTCCCCCTGAGCCCGCCGCAGCCCCGTGCCCTGGGAAGTGTCGACGTAGAGGTGGTGGCGCTGCGGGTCGTATATCGTTTCCAGCGTGAGCAGATGCGCCCAGTTGTCCAGCCAGCGGTCCACCATCTCCAGCTGCCTGGGGGTGAGTCTGCCGGTGCCCAGGGGGGACAGCAGCAGGGCATGCAGGTATTCGGCCTCGCAGCTGGAGACCTGGCCGTCGTTGGCGTAGACCTTGAATTTGTTGCCCTGGAAGCCGTCGAATTCGGCGATGCGATAGAGATTGTGCTGTCGCAGCCAGAGTTTTTCCTCCACCTTTTCGTAGCGGAAATAGCGCCACTTGAAGATGTCGGCGAAGCCGCGGATGGCGCGCGCCGTGATCAGCGGCGCCATGGCCTGGATGCGGCTGCCACCGGGGTTGGAGACGAAGTCCATGAGGAAGGCGTGATAGCCGCGGGTGACCTCCCAGTAGTAGGCATGGATGCCGGTCCACAGACGCGACTCGATCACCTTGGACATGCGCGGGTTGCGCAGGTACTGCTGGCACAGCGTGTACTGCATGTCGCGTGCCTGCTCGTCCAGGTGCATGAGCACGGCCAGCCGCTCCTTCGACATCGGCAGCCGGGCGTGGTTGAACTGGATCAGGCTCTGCACCACCTGTTCCTGGGCAGAGTAGATGTCGCCAACGGGCAGGTTCTCCATCCACCGCGATACGGTGGACAGGTCGCTCAGAGGGTCTTCCGAGCCTTTTTTCCTTTTTCTGAAGAACCCGAACATGCGTTTTTATGAACCTCGCTCTTGAGCGTCAGTTGGGGCCAGTTTGTTATCCACCCAGTCTGGGACATCCGCCAGCGCGGGGCCCAGCCTGCCCGGATCGTTACCGCCCGCCTGGGCCATGTCGGGGCGTCCGCCACCTTTGCCGCCGACTCGTGTGGCGACAAAGTTTACCAACTCGCCGGCCTTGATCCGTCCGGTCAGATCCGGCGTGACCGCGGCGATCAGGGTCACCTTGCCGTCTGCCACGCTCGCGAGCAGCAGTGCACAGGAACGCAACCGATCACGCAACTTATCGGCCAGTTCGCGCAGAGCTTTAGCGTCCGCGCCCTCGATGACCGCCGCCAGAACCTTGACGCCGCGCACCTCGACCGCCTGTTCGGCCAGATCCTCGCCCTGGGCGGAGGCGAGTTTTGCCTTGTAACGGTCGAGCTCCTTCTCCAGCGCGCGCACCTGGTCCTGGATCTGGGCGAGTCGCAGGGTGATCTCGGCGGGCTGGGCCTTGAGACGATCGGCCACCTCGCGCAGGGTGTCCTCCTGATCCTGCAGCCAGGCGAGCGCCGCCGGTCCGCATACGGCCTCGATGCGGCGCACCCCCGCAGCCACGCCACCCTCGGCGACGATCTTGAACAGACCTATGTCCCCGGTCCGCCGGACATGGGTCCCACCGCACAGCTCGGTGGAGAACTCGCCCATGCCCACCACCCGTACCTCCTCGCCGTACTTCTCGCCGAACAGGGCCATGGCGCCGGCCTTGATGGCCTGATCGTGCTTCATCAGGCGGGTCTCCACGCGGCTGTTGCGGCGGATCTCGGCGTTGACCAGCTCCTCGATACGGCGGATCTCCTCCGGCGTCACCGGCTGGGGGTGGGAGAAATCGAAGCGGGTACGCTCCGGCGTGACCAGAGATCCCTTCTGGGTGACATGCTTGCCCAACACTACGCGCAGGGCGGCGTGCAGCAGATGCGTGGCGGAATGGTGGTAGGTTGCCATCTGGCGCGCCTGCATGTCCACCCGCGCGTCGACCGTGTCCCCCACCGCCAGCCGGCCGGTCGTGAGCCGGCCCTTGTGGCCGAAGACCTCGGCCTGGATCTTCTGGGTGTCCTCGACACGGAAGACGCCGTGTCCGCAGGCGAGCTCACCCACGTCGCCCACCTGGCCGCCGGACTCGGCATAGAAGGGTGTGCGGTCGAGCACGACGATGGCCTCGTCGCCGGCGGCGATCTCTTCGACCTGGGTGCCGCCTTTGTACAGGGCAAGGATACGACCTTCCTGCTCCAGGGTGTCGTAGCCGACGAATTCGGTCGGCTGGCCGGAGAACTCCAGACCCCGGCCCATGGTGAACCTGCTCGCTGCCCGCGCCCGCTCGCGTTGCTGCTGCATGGCCGCCTCGAAGCCGGCAAAGTCCACGTTGAAGCCGCGCTCGCGCGCGATGTCGGCGGTCAGGTCGAGCGGGAAGCCGTAGGTGTCGTAGAGCTTGAACACGGTCTCGCCGTCGAGCATCCGGTCCTCCGACTGCATGGCCGCCGAGAGCACCTCCATGCCGTGCTCCAGGGTCTCGGCAAAGCGCTCCTCCTCCTGCCTGAGGATGGCAGCCACATTCTCACGGGCGGCAGGCAGCTCGGGATAGGCTGTGCCCATCACCCGCGTGAGATCATCCACCAGACGGTGGAAGAAGGGCTGCTTCCGGCCCAGCTTGTAGCCGTGGCGGATGGCGCGGCGGATGATGCGGCGCAACACGTAGCCGCGCCCCTCATTGCCGGGGATCACCCCGTCGACGATGAGGAAGGCGCAGGCGCGGATGTGGTCGGCAATGACCTTGAGCGAGTTGCTGCCCAGGTCCTGCGTGCCGGTCTCGCGCGCGGCAGCATGGATCAGGTCGCGGAACAGGTCGATCTCGTAGTTCGAATGCACGCCCTGCATCACCGCGGCGATACGCTCCAGGCCCATGCCCGTGTCCACCGACGGCTTGGGCAGCGGATGCATGACGCCCGCCTCGTCGCGGTTGTACTGCATGAACACCACGTTCCAGATCTCGATGTAACGGTCGCCGTCCGCTTCGGGGGAGCCGGGCGGGCCGCCCGCCACCTCGGGGCCGTGGTCGTAGAAGATCTCGGTGCAGGGGCCGCAGGGGCCGGTGTCGCCCATCTGCCAGAAGTTGTCCGAGTGGTATTTCGCCCCCTTGTTGTCGCCGATGCGGATGAGGCGCTCAGGAGGGATGCCGATGGCGTTGGCCCAGAGGTCGTAGGCCTCGTCATCGTCCTGATAGACCGTCACCCACAGTTTCTCCGACGGGATGCCGAGCACGCCGGTGAGGAACTCCCAGGCGTACTCGATGGCGTTCGCCTTGAAGTAGTCGCCGAAGCTGAAGTTGCCCAGCATTTCGAAGAAGGTGTGGTGCCGGGCGGTGTAACCCACGTTCTCCAGGTCGTTGTGCTTGCCGCCGGCGCGCACGCAACGCTGGCTTGAAGCCGCCCGCACATAGGGCCGGCTCTCGCGGCCGAGGAAGACGTCCTTGAACTGCACCATGCCGGCATTGGTGAACAGCAGGGTGGGGTCATTGGCCGGCACCAGCGGGCTGGAGGGGACGATGGTGTGTCCCTTGGAGGCAAAGTAGTCCAGGAACCGGCGACGGATTTCGCTGCTCTTCATGTCACGGCGGGCTTGAAAAATAGGGCACCGCGCATTGTAGCCCCGATGTCGGCGCAGTTGTCATGCGAACCAGCCGCGGGAGGGTAGGGGGGTGCGTGCGCAAAACCCTTATGCGGCAATGGGATAGGTGAGCGAATGCACTTGATAAGATGACGAAAATCCGTATATTAGCCATGTCTAATATTTTTCGAGGAGAGGATCATGTACGGCATGTACAACTTCAAGGAAGTGGGCGTGGATTTTCTGGATGCCGGCAACAAGGAAGGCATCCACCTCATCGACGTGCGCACCGATGCGGAGGTGTCCCGCGGCGTGATCGACGGCGCCATCCACATCCCCCTGCATCTGCTGCCCCTGCGCGCCGATGAGGTGCCGGAGGACAAGCCGGTGGTCATCTACTGCAACTCCGGCGCCCGCTCCGCCCAGGCCTGCGCCTTCATGGCCGCCAAGGGCTTTCGCAACATGCACAACCTGGCCGGGGGCATACAGGCCTGGGCACGTTCGGGCCGTCCCATCACCTATCCGTCCTGACGCCTCGACAAGCTATCAGGCGCAGCGGGTGTTCGCCGGTTGCAATCAGGCTGTAACTGGTTTAATGTTGCCCAGCTTTTTTCAGCACTTCCTAATTTGTTGAAGGAGAAGCCCGAATGGATTTCAATAAAGACCTCGACGCACGCGGCCTGAACTGCCCCCTGCCCATCCTGCGCACCAAGAAGACCCTGAACGAAATGGCCTCCGGCGAGGTGCTTCGGGTCATCGCCACCGATCCGGGTTCGGTCAAGGACTTTGCCGCCTTTGCCAAGCAGACCGGCAACGAGCTGCTGTCCTCGACCGAAGGCGGCGGTGAATTCACCTTCTTCATCAAGAAGAAGTAAAACCCCCCCGGGGCCCGCCTTGCGGGGCGGCCTGCCAACCCAATAACGAGGTGGTGTGATGGACGAGAAAAAGCTGGCGATCATTGCGACCAAAGGGACCCTGGACTGGGCCTATCCTCCCTTCATCCTGGCCTCGACGGCCGCCGCGCTGGGTTACGAGACCCAGATCTTCTTCACCTTCTACGGCCTGCAACTGCTCAAGAAGGACGTGAGCGACCTCAAGGTCAGCCCCTTGGGCAATCCGGGCATGCCCATGAAGATGCCGTTCGGGCCGAAGTGGTTCCGCGACATCAACTGGAACATCCCCAACGCGGTGCAGGCCATCGTGCCCGGTTACGAATCGCTGGCCACCACGCTGATGAAGATGACCATCAAGAACAACGGCGTGGCGACCATCCCCGAGTTGAGGAGCCTCTGCCAGGAGGCGGACGTGAAGTTCATCGCCTGCCAGATGACCGTGGAACTGTTCGGCTTCGAGCACAGCGACTTCATCAGCGGCATCGAGTTCGGTGGCGCCGCCACCTTCTTCGAGTTCGCCGGCGAGACGGATATCTGTCTGTTCATCTGAGTCTGACAGCATCCGCGACAAGGCCCGCCTCGGCGGGCCTTGTCGTTTTGGCCGGCCGTCTGGCGAATGAGAGTGCGTTGGGGACATGCCGCCGTCTCTGGGGGGAGAGGTCGGCCTTGAGCCCTTTCTGGAATCAGCCTATGTTCGAGCCAGGTTATTCACACCATCCAGGAGCACAGCATGGAAGCAAGCGAGCGCGAATTCATCCTCGACCTGATGGCCAGCCACAACGTCATGACCCTGGCCACCGTCCGTCCGGACGGCTGGCCGCAGGCGACCACCGTGGCCTATGCCAATGACGGCCTGATCCTGTACTTCGCCTGCGACCCCGACGGACAGAAGGTGGCCAACGTCGGCCTGAACGACAAGGTTTCCGCCACCATAGATCGGGATTACCCGGACTGGAACCGGATACGGGGTCTCTCCCTGGGGGGCACCGCCCATGTGGTCACCGACCCCGACGAGCGCAGGCGCGCGCAGGAACTGCTCAGGCGCAAGTTCCCGCAATGGGTGGAGATGCCCGAGCCGGAGGACCCGGCCCTGATCGCCTTCGTCAGGGTGGTGCCCAGGGTGATCTCGATCCTGGACTACACCAAGGGGTTCGGCCACACGCGGCTGGTGACCGTGGCAGGGGGTTGAGGCCCGGCCATGCCCACCCTCACACTCTATGCCCTGGGCTGGCTGGGGCTGCTCGCCATCGCCATGGCGAATGGCGCGCTGCGTGAGGGTCTTTATGCAGCGCAAATGACGGAACTGGCCGCGCACCAGCTCTCCACCCTCCTCGGTCTGCTGCTGTTCACGCTCTACATCGGCTGGTTCACCGCGCGCTGGCCCCTGCCTTCCGCAGGCCTGGCGGTCGGTGTGGGCGCACTCTGGCTCGGGCTCACCCTGGCGTTCGAGTTCGGCATCTTCCACTATGTGATGGGCCACCCCTGGAGCCGCCTGCTGCGTGACTACGACCTGAGCGCCGGCAGGCTCTGGGTGCTGATCCCGATCTGGACCGCCATGGCACCCTACGTCTTCTATCGTCTGCGCGGCGTGAGATGACCGGTGAGGATCTGCGGCAGCGGGTCGCGGAACTGGAGGCCTATCTGGACCTGGGCGCGAAGCTGGGCCTGCGCCAGGGCCTGCCCTACACGCGTCACTGGAGCGCCGGTGCAGACTTCCTGGCGCTGCTGGTCGAGCATGTCCTCGTCACCCGGCCGGGTCACATCGTCGAGTGCGGCAGTGGCCTGTCCACCGTCATGCTGGCGGGTTGCTGCGCGTTGAAGGGGGTGGGCCGGGTCCTCAGCCTGGAGCATTTGCCCGAGCACGCGGACGCCTGTCGCGCCGAGCTGGCCCGTTATGACCTGGAAGGTCACGCCACGGTGCTGGACGCCCCCCTGCGTCCCTACACACTGGGTGCCGAGACCCATGCCTGGTACGATCTCACCGGCCTGCCCGAGACGATGATCGATCTCCTGGTCATCGACGGCCCGCCCGGCCGTCTGGCACCCCTGGCACGCTATCCGGCCATGCCGTTGCTCTTTGCCCGGCTCGGCCCTGCTGGCACGGTCTTCCTGGATGATGCGGCACGTCCGGACGAACAGGCGATCCTCAGGCGCTGGCGACGTGAATTTCCCGACCTGGTCGTGACCGAGATGGATACCGGGCGGGGGTGTGCCATGCTGCAACGACAGCCTCAGCCATCGGGCGAGGCGTTGTAGCGGCGATCCCACTCCGCCAGGGCCGCCACGGGGTCCCCCTCGGCGCCGATCCAGTCCCAGAAGGCCCGGAAATCCTCCCGTGCCCGCTCCAGCCGGAAGGTCATCACGTGCGGCTTGTCGCGCAGGAACTGGACGATGTTGGCCTGGACGGTGGCGAGATAGTCCAGCGCGAGCGCATGCGCCGTCTGGTCGGTCTCGCCACCCAGCAGCACGCCCTCGCGCCAGGCCTGCATGATGCCGAAATCCGCGCGGCGGGCGAAACTCGCCGCACAGGCCTCAGGATCGCGCAGCAGGTGGACGTAGCGTGCCCGCTCGCCGTAGATGGCGTCCAGCCGACCCAGGTACCATGCCAGGCGGTTGTCCGCCTCGATGTGACGCTCGGGATAGGCCAGGCGCTCCGCGCCGATCCGGCGCACGCGGCTTTCGTGGCCACAGGTGTAATTGGTGATGTGCCGGCAGGCGGCGATGAAGGTGGTGGAGCCGCTGCGGCCGGCGGTGAGGACGAAGACGTTCATGTCAGTTGCGCACGGCCGCCGCGAAGGAACCGACCACCCCCTCGGGGGGAAACGAGCATAGCGGATCAGGGGGTCGTTTCATCCCGGTCGCAGTGCCTCCCGCCAGGCGGCGCGTTCGTCCGCATGACGCGAGAGCGCCGCGCTCAATTCGTCGAGCCGCGCTGCACGGTGAGCGGGGGCAAAGATCCGCCGCCAGGGGTGGGACTGCGGGCCGAAGTTGTGTTCGAGGTCGCGCAGGAAGTGCGCCAGGGCCGCCCGCGCCGGGGCCGATGCCGCATCCTGCCGCCACCACCGGTCGACGCCCTCCAGCTCCGCCTGCAGCCGGACGATGCGTCCGGCCACCGTCGTCTGCTGGGCGAGATAGCGTGCATGCAGACGCGCCTCGACCGCTGCAAGCGCGTGCCGGATCGCCTCTGCGTCCGGACCGCTGCCAGGGTAGCCGAGCCGGGCAAGCGCTTCGATGGCGAACAGCAGTACGTCGCCAAAGTACTGACGCTCGAACTCGCCACCGAGATCCACCCCCCTCGCCGTATGCACGATGCCCGGGCGACACTCCGAGCGGCCCAGGTCGGCGAGGGTCCGACCGTGCCAGAGGGGCAGGTTGGCGGAGACGAAACGTTCCCCCAGTTCGGCCTTGAGCAGCCGCCCCAGGGTGGGGCCGGCCATGCGCAGCCTGAGGTCGGCAAACGGGATGAACCAGGCCAGGGCCGACTCGGTGACGACGTAATTGCCGGTGTAGACGGTGCGCGCCGGCGCGAGCGCCAGTGGCGTGGCGGGATCGAACCGGCTGCGGCGGGTGGGGTGCACACCGTCGAAGAACTGCCCGAGGCCGGCGGCGAAACGGGCCAGACAGGCGATGTGATCGTGTTCTCCCGGCAGGGGGCAGCGGTAGCGCACGGCGGCAGAGGCAGGGTAACCAAACAGGTCCGCCATGTCGTGGTAAGCGGCCCCGGCAGCCCGGGCGGCTTGGCCATGAAAGCGACAGGGGGCGTGCGGGTCCAGGCCGGCCAGCTCGGTGAGGAAGGCGAGCACGTCGTCGAGCAGGGTGCCGGCCATCACCGCCGGCGACACCGGTGGGTCGCCCGCCACCTTGCCGGTCAGGACCTCGATCGGCCGCTCGCCGAAGAGGCGGTCCAGGGTGTGCAGGTAGTCGAGGTCATGGGCCTGTGCTTCGCCCGTCGTCGTCTCCGCCTCGACCTGGAAACGCTCGTCGCTGTCGACGAACCAGATCAGGCGGCGCCGTCCGCCGTGCGGCAGGCGGCTCAGCCACAGGCAGGCCAGGTTGCGGGTGACGGACGGCCCCAGGCGTTCGGCGGCGTCGACCCGGGGGCGGCCGAGGACACCGGCGAGCCGATCCCGCAGCGCGTCGGGCAGACCGAGAACCAGGGCCTGCTGTGCGGCGCGGTCCAGGTGATGGGTGGGCAGGCCGGAGCGGGTGTGCGCCTCGGCCAGCGCGCGGTGCCGCTCGGTCGCCGCCGCCTCCAGGCTGTCGTCGGCGATCAGCACGCAGACCGCGCCGGCATAGGGGAAACGCCGCAGCAGTCCGGCCAGGCTGTCGAGGCAGTCGGACAACTGCCGCGGCCGGTCGGCCACCGGGATGACGATGAAGAAGTCGTGCCGGGGCTGCCCCATCAGCGCCGCGAGGAGTAATTGGGAAACAGGTCGCGTTCGAGCACGATCTCGATCAGGTTTATGCCGCCCCTCAGGTCCATGTCCGCGAACACCGCATCCACGTCGGCCTCGGTCTGCACCCGCCGGTGGGCGATACCGAAGGCGCGCGCCAGGAGCCCGAAGTCGGGATTGACGAAATCGCAGCCGATGTAACGCTGGCCGTAGTGCTGGTACTGGTTCTTGCGCACCAGCCCCATGGTGCCGTTGCTCAGCAGCACGACGTTGAGCGGCAGGCCTTCGTTGACGGCGGTCATGAGCTCCATGCCGCACATCTGGAAACCGCCGTCACCGAGGATGGCGAAGGTGGCAGCGGTGCCGGGTGTGCCCAGACGCGCGCCGATGGCCGCGGGGATCGCGTGTCCCAGCGAGGAGATGCCGGTGTTGGGGAAGTAGCGGTTGTTGCCGACGACGCGGTAGAAGTTCTGGGCAAAGATGATGTTGTCGTCGAACACCAGGGTCTCGCGCGGGAATTGGCGCGCGAGTTCACGGAAGAAGCGCCGCACGGTGGCAAAGCCCTCGCGGAACAGGGCGTAGTCGCCCCGCACCGCGTGCCGGTTGGCGTGAATCTCCGTCGCCTGGGTCGCCGGCGGCCCGAGATCGTTCGGCAGCTGGCTCAGCACGGCGGCGAGCACGGCGCGGATGTCGCCCTGGATCGCCAGGTCGGGGCGGAAGACCTTGTCGAGCTGACGCGCATCGAGGTCCACCTGCACGATGCACTTGCCCGCCAGCAGATCGGCATCCCAGACATAGCTGGTGCGCTCGCCGAAACTCGCGCCGAGGATCAGCAGCAGATCGGCGCGCTCGACGATGTAGCGGTAGGCCTCGCCGCTGGAGGTCACGCCCAGGCTGCCCAGGGCGAGCGGGGCGTCCTCATCCACCGCCCCCTTGGCCTTGAGGCTGGTGGCCACCGGGATGCCCAGGGTCTGCGACAGCCGGGCAAGCTCGGCCTGGGCGCCGGCGCGGATGCAGCCGTAGCCGGCGACGATCACCGGCTGGCGGGCATCCGTGAGCATCCGTGCCAGGCGGCGCACGGGCTCCTCGGCGACCAGCCGGGTGGCCGTGGGGGTGGTGCGCAGACGATCGAGCAAGCCGGCGTCCACGCGCTCATTCTGCACGTTGTAGGGCAGGCTGAGCAGTACCGGCCCGGGTGGGTCGTCGAGCAGGGCGGCGGCGGCCTGGTTCAGCACAGCCTCCAGATAGTCGGTGCGCTCCAGCAGTTTGCGATAGCGGGTGATGGGCCGGAACAGCTCGGCCTGGTCGACGCTGCCGCCCTCGCCGGAGCTCTCCTGCAAGCCACCGCGGCCGAAGATGTAGGTGGCGGTCTCGCCGGTGATCGCCAGCACCGGCAGCCGGTCTGCGTAGGCGTTGGCGATGCCGGTGACGAGGTTGGTGGCGCCGGGCCCGGCAGTGGCGATGCAGGCGCCCACCCGCCCGGTGGCGCGGGCGTAGCCGCCGGCCATGAAGGCCGCGCCCTGCTCGTGTTTGGCCAGCACGGTGCGGATGGGCGCGTCGTAGAGGGCGTCATACACCGGCAGGATGTGCGCGCCGGGCATGCCAAAGATCGCCTCGACCCCCAGGCGCTGCATGAAACCGACGATGAGTTCGGCGACACTGATCTGCATGTTGCGTGCCCGGTCGCCACCGGGCGACCACTGCTGGCTCACTGGCCTGCAAAAGCCGGATTTGAGCACAAGACGCCCGCCGGCGGGAACCTCGCCGGCATCCGGCCGGCCTACGGATGGGAGGCGTCGCGCCCGGCCGAGCGGCGACGCTGGCGGGCAACGACGGTCGATTGATGAAGTGCCGGATTCCGGAATCCGTGTCGAGGCTGCCGGTTGCCTCGTAGGCCGGGCTGAAGCCCGACCTACGAGCCCGACCTGCACCGGATTGGTCGTGATCAACACGGATTCAGGAAATTTTTTTCGCGCTTGCGCTGGTTGCCTGCCTGGCCGCGACACGCGTGTGCGTAGGTCATTCCGAGGTACTACACTGAAGTGGAGTTGATATCGATTCATGGGCATCTCGAATGGGCATCTCGAAAAACCTGCCGCGCCACCCGATTGCTGCGTTGGGCGGCGTTGGCTTTGGCCGCTCGCTGCGCTCACGTTAGCCTTCGCCGAAACTGCGTTTGCGCGCCCTCGCCCATCTGTTTGATATGTCTCGCGGCTCGCGCTCCGTCCGTCTTGCACTCGGGCCGCTCGCGACGGTTTTTCGAGGTGCCCTCATGTGCCAACGCCACGCCATGCCACAACGCCTGTTCTCGTTTTTGCTGCTGATGTTGTCGCTCTCGGCCGCCCAGGCCCGGCCGGTGACCGTGCTCACCGTGCAGGGGGCGATCAGCCCGGCCAGCGCCGACTATGTCATCCGCGGCCTGAAACACGCGGCCGAGGAGGGTGCCCAGCTTGCGGTCATCAAGCTGGACACGCCGGGGGGGCTCGACACCTCCATGCGCGACATCATCCAGGCCATCCTCGCCTCGCCGGTGCCGGTGGCAACCTTCGTCTATCCGCAGGGGGCACGCGCGGCCAGTGCCGGCACCTATATCCTCTATGCCAGCCACATCGCGGCGATGGCGCCGGCCACCAACCTGGGGGCGGCCACGCCGGTGGCCATCGGCATCGGCGGGCCGCAGCCCGGCCAGGACAAGCCCGCGCAGGCGCCGGCCGGGGAGAAGGACAAGGCCGGTCAGGACGAGGCGGAGAAGGCCAAGAAGGCGCCAGCCGCCCTGCCCTCGGGAGACGCCCTCACACGCAAGCAGGTGC
Organism: uncultured Burkholderiales bacterium; assembly: GCA_938038385.1. GTDB lineage: Bacteria > Pseudomonadota > Gammaproteobacteria > Burkholderiales > Thiobacillaceae > JANWZL01. The sequence continues at coordinate 13,796 of CALHRD010000079.1, read as the reverse complement.
ACGACGCCACCGCCTACATCCGCAGCCTGGCCGAACTGAGGGGCCGCAACGTGGAATGGGCGGAACGGGCGGTGCGCGAGGCGGTGAGCCTGTCAGCCGAGCAGGCGCTCAAGGAGAACGTGATCGACCTGATCGCCGCGGACGTCGCCGACCTGCTCGCCAAGCTCGAAGGTCGCACGATCAAGACCGCGCAAGGTGAGGTGAAGCTCGCCACCAAGGGTGTCGGCCCGACCGCACTGGAGCCGGATTGGCGCAGCCGCCTGCTCGCCGTGATCGGCGACCCCAGCGTCGCCTATATCCTCATGCTGATCGGCATCTACGGGTTGATCTACGAATTCGCCAACCCCGGCTTCGGCGTGCCGGGCGTGATCGGTGCAATCAGCCTGCTCATGGCCATGTTCGCGCTCAACATGCTGCCGGTGGACTATGCCGGGCTCGCCCTCATCCTCATCGGCATCGCCTTCATGGTCGCCGAGGTCTTCGTGCCCAGCTTCGGCATCCTCGGCCTGGGCGGACTCATCGCCTTCGTCGTGGGATCGGTCATGCTCATCGACACCGATATCCCGGGCTACGGTCTGCCCTGGGGCCTCATCCTCTCGTTGACCGCCAGTACCGCCCTGTTCATGTTCTTCGTCGTCGGCATGGCACTGAAGGCACGCCGCCGCCCGGTGGTCACCGGGGCCGAGGAGCTGGTGGGCGTCGAGGCGACGGTGCTGGAGGATTGCGAAACGGAGGGCTGGGCGCACATCCACGGCGAGACCTGGCGCATCCGCAGCCCCCGCCCGCTCACCCGTGGTACGCGTGTCCGGGTCAAACGGATAGAAGGATTGACCCTGGATGTGGAACCGATACAGGAGTGAGGCATAACGGCTACCTGCCGTCGCGCCTCACCCATCACCCTTCACTCACAAAGGAGACTGACATGTTCGATTTCGGCGGCCTGGGCATCTTCGTATTCCTGCTCTTCATCGTCTTCGCCTCGCTGCGCATCCTGCGCGAGTACGAGCGCGGTGTGATCTTCATGCTGGGGCGGTTCTGGAAGGTGAAGGGGCCCGGTCTCATCATCGTCATCCCGGGCCTGCAGCAGATGGTGAAGGTGGACCTGAGGATCGTCGTCCTGGACGTGCCCACCCAGGACGTGATCTCGCGCGACAACGTCTCGGTCAAGGTCAACGCCGTCATCTATTTCCGGGTGGTGGACCCGGCGCGCGCGATCCTGCAGGTGGAGGACTTCATGTCCGCCACCAGCCAGCTCTCCCAGACCACGCTGCGCGCGGTCCTGGGCAAGCACGAGCTGGACGAGATGCTGGCCGAGCGCGAGCGGCTCAACATGGATATCCAACAGGTGCTCGACAGCCAGACCGACGCCTGGGGCATCAAGGTGTCCAACGTCGAGATCAAGCATGTGGACCTGGACGAATCCATGGTGCGGGCCATCGCCAAGCAGGCCGAGGCCGAGCGCGAGCGGCGCGCCAAGGTGATCCACGCCGAGGGCGAGCTGCAGGCCTCAGAGAAGCTGCTGGCTGCTGCCGACATGCTGGCCAAAACCCCGCAGGCCATGCAGCTCAGGTATCTGCAGACCCTGACCGCCATCGCCACCGATCGGTCCACCACCATCGTCTTCCCGGTGCCGGGCGACCTGCTCAGCCTGTTCAAGACCGGACAGGGGGGCGACAAGGGCTGATGCCGGTCGCGCGCCGCTCGCCCCTGTGGTTCCTCAGCGGGGTGCGCACCCCCCTGGTGCTGGCCTTTTCACCTCCAGCTCGGCGGCGGTCATGCCCATGTCCATCCAGGCCGCCGAGGAAAACCTGGGCGTGCCCGCCGCCGGCATCGCCCTGATCCTGGGCGTGGACCGCATCCTGGACATGAGCCGTAGCGCCATCGACGTGGCCGGCGAGCTGGTCGCCTGCCTGCTCATGGCGCGCTGGCAGCAGTCGCGGCGCTAAACCGGCGCTATCATCGGAATACCCGCCAACGTCGACAAGGAGGACATGCCATGACCGAACTGTATGAAGAGGAACAAAACCTGCCGCAAAAACGCCACCCCCTCGCCATATTGCGGGAGACCAAGCTCCCCCTGTGGGTGAGTCTGCTATTGGCGCTGCTGCTGGCGGTCGTCTTCATCTGGTCGCGCGTATCGATCGGTGCGGCCGAGGCCAGGCTGGAGAAGGAGCGCCAGGCGATGACGCAGAAGTTCGAGTCGGACAGGTCCGCCCTGCTCGCGCGGATGCAGGATTTCACCACCCGCCAGGACGACGAATCGCAGCGCCGCTTCGGCATGGCCCTGGCCTGGGCGGTACGGGGGGAGCTGATCCGCAACAACCTGGACCAGGTCGATCAGTTCTTCAACGAGATGGTGCGGATGCAACGGGTGGAACGGGTGGTGCTGGCCGACCGGGACGGCAAGGTGCTGCTGTCCAGCGACAAGCGCTTCCAGGGCGGCGACTTCACCGCCCTGTATCCTTCCGAGCTGCTCGGTGCGCCCCAGGTCGCCATACTGGCCGGTGCCGAAGGCAAGAAACGTCTGGTGCTTCCCGTGATGGGGCTCACGGCGCGGCTCGGAACGGTGGTGGTGGACTATGCACCGGTCCCGGCGCCGACCGCACCCTGATGCAAACCCGGTGCGAGCCTGGGAGCCTGTCGGGCCAACGGACATGGCGACGCCACCCCGTAGCATGAATGTCGCCCTGTCCGTTCCCTCACCTTAAGCCCCTCCGGCCCTCTCTCCCGACCTCTCGCCCTGGGGGAGAGAGGAGGGTCGAGCCTCCCCTCCGGCCCTCTCTCCCGGCCTCTCTCCCTGGGGGAGAGAGGAGGGTCGAGCCTCCCCTCCCCCATGGGGGGAGGGGTCGGGGGTGAGGGGGGAGGGGCACTTCGTGGTCGCTTGCGCGACATTCACGTGATATGCACAACCCATCGATTCATAGAAAAACACGATTCATGACCAGGCGGACAGCGTCTCCCAGAACGAGGTGGACAGCCTGTTCGGGTGAGTGCCGCCGCTGCCTTGCCCGGGTCCGCATGCATTCGTCGCGCTGTGCCGGCCTGTCCGATCAGCCCCGGTCACCGGCTCAGACCGGCATCTCCCGCCGATCGTTGAGCCGCAGCCAACCCCGCACCACCCGATAGAGCACCCAGAGGCCGGCGAGGCCGATCAGGCCCAGGGCCAGGGGGATGCCGATGAAGCTGAGCATCAGCAACAGGCTGACCAGCACCCACAGGGCGGCATACCAGAACGTGCGGATCTGCCAGTTGAAATGCGACTCCAGCCAGGTCCCCCGTGCCTCGCCCCGTTTCACATAATTGAGGATGACGGCGATGATCGACGGCCATCCGGTGACGAAGGTGGTGACGATGAAGGCCGGTGTCAGCAGGCCGGTCACCACGGTCAGGGCATGCAGGGCATAGATCACGTGGCTCAGGGTGAGCAGCCCCTCCGGAACGGGGGCGGGTCTGGTCGGCGGGGTCATGGCGGATCGGTGTCGGGACGAGACGGCAGCGACGTATAGGTTACAGGGCTTCCAGCAGGCTGCCAGGTTTCTGTCCACGGCAGGGAATTTTTCGGCTATAAAACGAGAACCTGAACCAGTGGGCCACACACGGCATGGCTCGTGGGTCGGGCTTTGGCGCGACGCCCAAGCGTCGGACTGAAGTCCGACCTACGAGTCCGACCCACGCAGGGTCGCGTCGTGATCGACACGGATTCAGGAAGATGTTCCCAGAGGGGGACAGGATGGACAGGAGACAGACCATGCAGACCTATGTCGATCACACCGGTCAGGAACGGCCGGACCGACGGCAAAACCCGAGGCTGCGCACCATCTACGGCGAGGTGCGGGAGAAGCTCGACCATTTCTTCCACTCGAAGAAGGAATGGGCCGGCAGTTCCATCGACTACCTGGCCCTGCGCATGGTGCACGAGGCCTATCCCGACCTCTCGCCCGACGAAGTGCGCACCCTGGTGGCTGCCATCGAACGCGCGGCAGGGGTCGGAAATCCGACCTGGGGCAAACCCGGCCACTGAGTCGTCAGCCGCCAGCTCACGTCCGGTTTAGTGGTGCCCATTCTCGCCAGCCCAAGGCCAGAGGAGATGGGCATCCAGCAGCAGGCGGGCGATGGCTTCGTTGGCGCCGAGACGGGACTGTTCGGCTGCGATGTGTGCCTCCAGGGCCGTTCGCCGCGCAAGCAGGACTTCGGACAGGCCCAGCTCACCCAGCTCATGGGCACGACGGGTCAGATCCGCGTGACGCGTTGCCGCTGCCGCGGCCTGCGCCATGCGCCGGTGGGCCTCCACCGCACCGGATGCCCGCAGCCAATTGGCCGTGGCCTCGGCCGTCAGCCGGCGGCGTGTGGCCGCCTCCACCTCCGCGAGCGCCTCGGCCTCGGCCGCCTGCAGACTGGCCGCCGCGCGCCGGGCTTCGCCGGGCAGCGCGATACTGAGGCTCACCCCGAGCACGCGCTCGTTTCCTCCCTGTTCGTTGGCATAGCGCAGGCCGAGCACGGGGTCGGGCCGTCTCTCCGCGTCGGTGCGCTGGGCGAGCAGTCGGGCCCGCTCCACGGCCCGCTGGACGGCCAGGAGCTCGTGATTGTGCGCCAGGGTCTGGTCCAGCCATTGTGCCTCGCCCCCCTCGGGTAAAACGGGCTCCGCGGCCCGGTCGCCCGGAGCGGGCAGATCGGGGAAATGCCGGCTCAATTCGGCCAGCGCCATGCGCGCACGGGCCTGCGCTTGTCCCTGCTGTGAGATGGCCTGGGCCACAGCGGCCTCGGCCTGCAGGGTCTGCATGCGGGCAGCATCGCCCGCCCTGACCCGGCTGCGCACGATACGGCTCTCCGCTTCCAGCAGCTCGACCTGTTCGCGCCAGAGGCGGACCTCGGCCTGGGTCTGCAGGACCGCATACCAGAGGGTGAGGAGCTGCTTCGCCGCCTCGTGGCGGGCATCGCCCACCCGCTCCTCGGCCTCCTCCACGCCCACGACGCCGATGCGCTCGTCCAGGCGTGCCTTGCCCGGCAACCGCAGCCCCCGCTCAATGGCTGCTTCCCATTCGTCGTGATCGGGGCCGCCCCTGACGCCGCGCCGCTGGGCATTCAGACGCAGAGCGTATTCATGGCTGCCGGCCTGCAGACGCTGGCGCTCGGCCTGCGCTACGCGCAACCGGGCTTGCGCGGCGCGGACCTGGGGATGGTTGTCGAGCGCGGCCAACGCGGCCTGCGCGTCGGGCAGGTCTGCCGGCGGTGTCCCGGTCGCCGCCCGGCTCACGGACGCGAACAGGAGGAGGATGGCCAGGATGGCTAGCCTGTGCATCATGCGAGTCTCCCGAATTCGATCACCGGCGTCAGCCAGTAGGCCACGTCCCGTTTGGGAAGGTGCAGTTTGAGGTGGGCGAGCAGCGCCTGTGCCTGCCCGGGTTCCAGCACGATCAGCAGACTGATGCGCTCGGCACGACCACGCACCCGCTCCTGGGTCGTGAGTGTTTCCGCGCGCTGGCTGTGACCCTCGGCGCGAAAGAGCGTGAAACCGGCCGCCCAGTCCGGGTGGGCCAGGAGCTGGTCGACCAGGTCTTCCTCAAGCTGCCTGGGCGCGGCCAGGGTCAGTTGCACGAGATTCGCGTCGGCACGCGGCAGGCCGTCCCAAGCGTGCTGCTGACTGCCCCCTTGGGGGGGGACGACCGGTGTCGTCGGGGACTGTTCCATCATGCCTCCTTCAGGATTAGGCGCCGGTAGAGTACCGGCAGCAGGATCAGGGTCAGTGCGGTCGAGGTGACCAGGCCGCCGACCACGACGATGGCCAGCGGCTTCTGGATCTCGGAGCCCGGGCCGCTGGCCAGCAGCAGGGGCACCAGGCCGAAGGCGGTGATGCTGGCGGTCATCAATACCGGCCGCAGCCGCCGCAGGGCCCCCTCGCGCACCACCTGTGCGGCAGTGAAGCCGCGCGCGGCGAGCTGGTTGAAGTAGGTGACCAGCACCACGCCGTTGAGCACGGCGATGCCGAGGAGGGCGATGAAGCCGACCGAGGCCGGAACCGAGAGGTATTCACCGGTCAGGAACAGGGCAGCGACCCCCCCCACCAGGGCGAAGGGGATGTTGGCCAGCACCAGCACCGCCTGCTTGACCGACTTGAAGGTGGCGAACAACAGGGCGAAGATCAGCGCGAGCGCCACCGGCACCACCACCGCCAGCCGGGCGGCGGCGCGCTGCTGGTTCTCGAACTGACCGCCGTAGGCCACCCGGTAACCGTCCGGCAATTGCACCTCTGTGGCGATCTTTTCCCGCACCTCGGTGACGAAACCGACCAGGTCGCGGCCGGCCACATTACTCTGCACCGTGACGTAACGGGCGGCATTCTCGCGGTTGACCGCCACGGGGCCTTCGGCGCGCGTGAGGTGCGCCACCTCCCTCAGGGGGATGGCCAGTCCCGAGGCGGTGGGGATGCGCAGGGACTCGAACAGGGCCGGCGACAGACGGATGTTCTCGCCCGCCCGCAGCGTGAGCGGGGTGCGCCGCACACCTTCCTGCACGATGCCCAGGGTCTTGCCCTCCAGATGCGCCCTGAGGAAGGCGGCGACGTCGTCGACGCCGAGCCCGTAGCGGCCCGCGGCCAGACGGTCGACCTCGACGCGGAAGTACTGCACCCCCTCGTTCTTCTTGGCGAACACGTCCTGTGCGCCGGGTACGGTCTTGAGCAGGGCCTCGACGCGGTCGGCGAGACCATTCAGGGTGTCGATGTCCGGTCCGAATATCTTCACCGCCAGGTCGCCGCGCGCGCCGGTCAGCATCTCCGACACGCGCATGTCGATGGGCTGGGTGAAGGCGTAGTTGATGCCAGGGAAGTCCGCCATCACCCGGCGGATCTCCTCCATCAGCCAGTCCTTGTCCGGCCGGCGCCACTCTGTCAACGGTTTCAGGATGAGGAAGCTGTCGGTCTCGTTGAGCCCCATGGGGTCGAGGCCCAGCTCGTCCGAGCCGGCCCGCGCCACCACACCGCGGATCTCGGGGATGCGCTGCATCAGTGCGCGCTGCACTGCCATGTCGAGCGCCAGGCTCTCCTCCAGGCTGATCGACGGCAGCTTCTCCAGCTGCACCAGCAGATCGCCCTCATCCAGGGTGGGCATGAAGGACTTGCCGATGAAAGGATATAGGCCGATGGCCAGTGCCAGCATCAGCACGGCCGCGGCCACGACGGTCTTCACCCGTTTGAGGGCGAAGTCCAGCACCGGTGTGTACAGGCGCAGGGCCAGGCGCACAAGCCAGGGGTCACCATGTTTCCCCTCCCTCAGCAGCCAGGAGGCCAGCACCGGCACCACGGTGAGCGACAGGAGCAGGGCCGCCCCCAGGGCAAAGACGATGGTCAGTGCCACCGGGATGAACAGCTTGCCTTCCAGTCCCTGCAGGGTGAGCAGGGGCAGGAAGACGATGAGGATGATGGCCACCCCACTGGCAGTGGGTGTGGCCACCTCGCGCACGGCGCGGAACACCCGGTGCAGCTTGGGCTGGGGGCTCTCGTCGTGGGCGAGGTGACTGACGATGTTCTCGACCACCACCACCGCGCCGTCGACCAGCATGCCGATGGCGATGGCGAGCCCCCCCAGGCTCATGAGGTTGGCGGACAGGCCGAAGGACCCCATGAGCAGGAAGGTGGCCAGAGCCGCGAGGGGCAGGGTCAGGGCCACCGTGAGGGCGGCACGCGCATTGCCCAGGAACAGCACCAGCAACACCAGCACAAGGACGATGGCCTCCATGAGCGCCCTGGATACGGTGCCTACCGCCCGCTCGACCAGCGCAGACCGGTCGTAGAAAGGCCTGACGCTGACTCCCTCGGGCAGACTGGGGGCGATCTCCGCCAGGCGCTGCTTGACCGCCGCCACCACCTGGCGCGCGTTGGCCCCCTTCAGCCCCAGCACCAGGCCCTCCACCGCCTCGGCACGACCATCCTGGGTCACTCCGCCGTAACGCGTGAGGCTCGCCAGGCGCACCGCGGCGACGTCGGAGACCCGCACCGGCACCCCATTTACGGTCTTGACGACGATGCCGGCGAGGTCGTCCAGGTTCCTGACCGCACCCTCCACCCGGACCAGCCACACCTCCTCGCCCTCGGTCAGCCGTCCGGCGCCGTCGTTGCGGTTGTTTGCCCTGATGGCCTCGGCCAGTTCCATCAGCGTGACCCCGCGCGCACTCATGGCGGCGTTGTCCGGCGCCACTTCGAAGGTCTTCACCAGGCCGCCGAGGGCATTGACGTCTGCGACGCCGGGCAGGGTTCTGAGCTGGGGGCGTATCACCCAGTCCAACAGGGCCCGCCGCTCGGTGAGGTCCAGGTCCGGCGCGTCCACGGTGAACATGAACATCTCCGACAGCGGCGTGGTGATGGGGGCGAGCCCACCCTCCACGCCCTCGGGCAGGGCGGCCATGACCCCGTTCAGACGCTCGGCCACCTGGCTGCGCGCCCAGTAGATGTCGGTGCCGTCCTCGAAGTCGATGGTGATGTCGGTGAGCCCGTACTTGGAGATGGAGCGCAGGATGCGCTGGCGGGGGATGCCCAGCATCTCCGTCTCCACCGGGGCGGCGATGCGCATCTCCACCTCCTCCGGGGTCATGCCGGGGGCCTTGAGGATGATCTTGACCTGGGTGGTGGAGACGTCGGGGAAGGCGTCGATGGGCAGCGCGCGCCAGGCCTGAAGGCCTGCAGCGGTGAGCAGGAGCGTGAGCCCAAGGATGAGCAGGCGCTGGGTGAGGGCGAATTCGGTCAGGCGGGCGAACATGCCTCACTCCCCCCCGCCCATGCCCTGCCACGCCGCCTTGAGCGCCGCCACCCCCTCGACCACCACACGCTCCTGGCCGCTGAAGGGGCCATCCACCGCAGCGGACTGGGCGGTTTGGGAGAGGACCCGGACCGGCTCCGGCTCGAAGCCGCCCGGCCGCTCCACGAACACCCAGTGCTGGCCCTGGGCGCGTACCAAGGCGCGGCTCGGTACCCGCCACTGTTTGAGACCGGCCAGGCCATCCAGGCGTGTCGAGACGTTCTGGTTGAGCCGCAGGCGTCCGTCCGGGTTCGCCACACTGGCGCGCACCGGCACGGTCTGGGCGGCGCTGACTCCCTTGCCCACAGACACCACCCTGCCCGTCGCCGCCGTCCCCGGAACGCTCACCCCCTGACCGATCTTCACCAGGGCGGCCACTTCCGCGGGGGCCTGGATCTCCAGCCACAGGGGGTCAAGCCGTGCGACGCGGAACAGCGGGGTGGCAGGCTCGACCCGCGTCCCCGCAACGGCGGATTGCTCCAGCACGACACCGGCGATGGGGGAGACGATGCCGACGCTGTCGGTCAGGCGCTCGCCACGTTCGGCCGCCTGGATGCTGGCCTTGCTCAGACCCACGAGCCGGAGCCAGGCGCGTCGTTCCTCCGCCTGGGCGCGTGCCAGGGCGAGGTTGGCACGGGCGGTCTGCACACGCGCCTCGGGGATGATGCCCTCGCGCAACAGGGCTTCCTCGCGCTCGGCCGTCTGCCCGGCCAGGCGCAGCTGCGCGGCGGCCTGTGCCAGGTCGCGCTGGGCGGCCACCAGTTCCTCGGCACGCACGATGGCCAGGACCTGACCCGCGCTCACCGGGTCGCCGGCCGCGACGCGCACCTCGGTGACCAGCCCTGCTACCGGGGCGGAGACGGCCCGCTCCTGGGCGGGTGGGATGGTGACGGTGGCCGGCAGGCCCACCGTCATGGCGCCGGCATGGGCGGCGACCGGGACGGTGCTGATGCGCAGTGCGCTGCGCTGCGCGGCGGAGATGGGGATCAGCCTGTCGCCGGCCCAGACAGGTAGGGCGAGGACCAACAGGAGGGACAGACAACGCTTCATGACAACCTCTCGGTTACGAACGGGGGCAGACCAAGCGGGTGACGACGTGAGTCGCTGCGGCGACATACATGGCAACCGGGACGACATGTGGGTGTAAGGCGGAGGTCGCATGCCCCGCCCTCGACCCATCATGGACGAACGCAGGGCAGGGGGTGGACCGGCCGGTCACCCGGTCGGGGAGGGTCAAACGGTGGGCGGTGCGCCCGGAAGGGGGATCAGGTGGGGAGGTGACCCAGGCAGGACTTCGCGGCTGGCTGGCGGCGGACTCCGGACACTCCGCGCGATGAGCAGTCCCGGCAAACGGGAGACGGTTTGCGCCATGGCATGGCCGCCGTCCGGCTTGGGCTGTATCGAAAGGGCCAGACCGACCGCCGCTTCGCAATCAGCGTCGTGGGCGTCTGCCCATGCCGTTTCGTGCCCGTGTTCATGCGTATCGTTCAATCCTGGCAGATGGATGCCGTGGTGACCTTCGGCATGCGCATGCGCATGCAACAGCGGCGCCACGCACTGGAGCAGGGCGAACAGGAGTACCAGCAGACGGCGATGGAACGGTTGCATGGGTGGCGATTAGATTCGTTCCAACCGCTTTTGGCAAGGGAAACGCTGAACAAAGCCGTGAGCGGGTTTGAGCGCCGCGCGCACGGAGCGCAGGATGCGAGACATCTCAAATGCCTCAATCCATGTCGATGCTGCCGGTTGCCCTGTAGGTTGGGCTTCAGCCCGACACCCAAAGCGTCGCACTAGAGTCCGACCTACACCGGGGTGGTCGTGATCGACACGGATTCAGGAAACAGTCAGGCGAGCATCCGAAAACGAGCCGAAGGCGAAGTTTCGGCGCAGGCCAGTGTGAGCGCAGCGCACGTCCAGCGAGGCGTAGCCGAGCGGCCGAAGCCAACACGCACAACGCAAGCCGCGCCCGCGCAGCAATTTATTCAGCGTTTCCCCAAGTGCAAGCCCTCAATCGAACATCTGTCCGCCGGAGGCCGACGGGCCCGGCCCATAGAGCAGGTCCACCAGCCACAGCGAGACCTCCGGCACGTAGGTGATCAGGGCCAGATAGGCAAGCATCAAGCCGACGAAGGGCAGCGCCCCCTTGGACACCTCGGTGAGCCCCAGGCGGGAGAGGTGGCTGGCGACATAGAGGTTAAGCCCCACCGGCGGGGTGATCATGCCGATCTCCATGTTCACGGTCATGACGATGCCCAGATGGATGGGGTCGATGCCCAGGTGGGCGGCGATGGGCAGGAACAGGGGGGCGAGGATCAGGATGATGGACGAGGGCTCCATGAACTGGCCGGCCAGCAGCAGGGTGAGGTTGACGATGAGCAGGAACTGCCAGGCGGTCATGTTCTGCTCGGTGATCCATGCCGCCAGGGACTGCGGGATCTGCTCCGAGGTGAGCAGGAAGTTGAACAGGATGGCGTTGGTGATGATGTAGAGCAGCATGGCGCTGGTGTTGGCCGCGGCGAGCAGGACCCTGGGCACCTCCCTGAGCTTCAGGGTGCGGTAGATGAACACGGCGCAGACGAAGGCATAGACGGCGGACACCGCCGCCGCCTCGGTGGGGGTGAAGAAGCCACCATAGATGCCGCCCATGACAATGACCACCAGCATCAATCCCCAGAAGGCATCCAGGAAGGCGCGCCACACCTCCCTGAAGGAGGCACGCGGCACGGTGGGGAAATGGTGTCTTTTCGAATGGACGAAGGTCAGCCCCATCAGCAGCAGGGCGAGCAGCGCCCCCGGCACGATGCCGGCGACGAACAGCTTGCCGGTCGATTCCGAGGTCGCCACGGCATAGATGATCAACACGATGGAGGGCGGGATGAGGATGCCGATGCTGCCCGAGCAGGCGATGAGCCCGGTGCTGAAGCGCTTGGGATAGCCCTGTTTGACCAGGGCCGGCAGCATGATGGAGCCGATCGCCATCACCGTGGCCGGGCTCGAGCCGGACAGGGTGGCGAAGAAGGCGCAGGACAGCACCGTCGCCATGGCGAGCCCGCCGGGCAGCCAGCCCACCAGGTTGACGGCGAACTTGATGATCTTCCTGGCCACGCCGCCGTCGGTGAGGAAGGCGCCGGCCAGCACGAAGAAGGGGATGGCCATGATGGCGAAGCTCTCCAGCCCGGTGAACAGGCGCTGCGAGATGATGTTGACCGTGGTCAGGTCGAAGCTGGAAAAACCGAGCAGGAAGACGAGCACCGTCATTCCCAGGGCGATGGAGATCGGCGTGCCGGTGATGAGCATCAGGGCCAGGATGCCGAGGATGAGGGCAGCAGTCACGGCCGAACCTCTTCCTCGCCGTAGTCCTGACCCAGGGTGTGCTCGGGCACCTTCCCGGTACGCCAGAAATGGGTGAGCCCCTGCAGGAAGCGGTAACACATCAGGCCCGAGCCCAGGGGGATGGCCAGGTAGATGATCCACATGGGCCACTCCAGATCGGGGGAGACCTGGCCGGTGCCGTGGATGAAGATCACCCAGCGTGCGCCGAAGAAGGCGATGACCCCGGTGAAGATCACCCCGAGCAGCATCCCCGTGACCACCAGGAAACGTTTTAGCACCGGCCCGGCCTTGTTCACCACGTAGTCCACGCCGACGTGGATGCCGGTGCGCACACCGTAGGCGGCGCCGAACTTGGCCATCCAGATGAACAGATAGATGGTCAGCTCGGTGGCCCAGGTGAAGCCGGTGCCGAACAGATAGCGCAGGGCCACCGAGACGAAGGTCACCAGGGTGGCGGCCGCCATGAAAGAGAGGGTGATGCCCTCCTCCAGGCGGTCCAGGGCACGGTTGATCCGGCTCATGCCCGGCAGCGGTGGCGGGTCTCTAGCGCGCCTTGCCCTCCTTCTCGACCTGCGCCGCCACGGCGTAGGCGGCCTGGATGAAGTCGCGGCCGATCTTGTCCTCGAACTCCTTGTGTACCGGCAGCAGGACCTGCCACCACTTGCGCCGTTCCTCGTTGGGCAGGATGTGGATCTCGGTGGTGCCGGCCCGGCGCACGGCGGCGAGCGCGTCGTCGTTCTCCTTCTGGGCGATGTCGCGCTCATAGGCGGTGGCGTCCTGCATGGCCTTCTCAAGCGTGGCGCGCAGATCGGCGGGCAATCCTTCCCAGAACTTCTTGTTGACGATGACCGCATAGCCCAGATAGCCGTGGTCGGAGAGGGTCAGGTGCTTCTGCACCTCGTGCATCTTCTGGGTGTAGAGGTTGGACATGGGGTTCTCGGTGCCGTCCACCACGCCCTGCTGCAAGGCCGAATACACCTCGGAGAAGGCCATCACCTGCGGGTTGGCGCCCAGGGCCTTCATCTGCGCCTCCAGCACTTTGGACGACTGGATGCGCATCTTCAGCCCCTTGAAGTCCTCCACCTTGCGCAGGGGCCGGTTGGCGCTCATCTGCTTGAAGCCGTTGTCCCAGAACGCCAGCCCGATGATCCCCTTGGGCTCGAGCAGGGCGAACAGCCGCCTGCCGATGTCGCCGTCCATGACCCGGTATAGGGTCTCCTTGTTGGGGAAGATGTAGGGCAGGTCGAACAGCTCGAACTGCCGCACCCCCAGGGGTCCGAACTTGGACAGCGAGGGGGCCAGCATCTGCACAGCGCCGAGCTGCAGGGCCTCCATCTCCTCGCGGTCCTTGTAGAGCTGGCTGTTGGGGTAGACCTCCACCTTGACACGGCCGTTGGTGCGCTCCTCCGCCAGCCGCTTGAAGTAGTCGGCCGCCTTGCCCTTGGGCGTGTTGGGAGCCACGACATGGGAAAACCTGATGATCACCGGCTCGGAGGCCTGAGCAGCGTATACCCCCATTCCCAGCACGATTGTTGTCAGCACAGCGCGCAGCTTCATGGTCGTCTCCTTCTCTCGCAGTTTGCATGCATGCCTCGGAACGCCGAACCGCAGCGCCTCGGGCCGGCATAACGGACATGGCGACGCCACCCCAAAGCATGAATGTCGCCCTGTCCG
>CALHRD010000078.1 GCA_938038385.1 uncultured Burkholderiales bacterium | reverse complement strand
TTGTGGAAGCTGCCCTCGTTGTTCCAGCGGATGTCGGCATCGATGCCGCGCACGGCCAGATTCATTTTGCACAGCCGCCACGTGGTGTAGTTCGACTCCTGTCCGTAGATGGCGATGTCGCCGATGCGCCCGCCGTGCTCTTCGACGAATTTTTCGCTCTGCACGAACATCCCGCCCGAGCCGCAGCAGGGGTCATAGACGCGGCCACGATAGGGCTCCAGCATTTCGACCAGTACGCGCACCACCGAGCGCGGCGTGTAGAACTCGCCGCCGCGCTTGCCTTCGGCCCAGGCGAACTGGCCCAGGAAATACTCGTACACGCGCCCAAGGATGTCGCGGGAAGCGTTGCCTGCCTCGCCCAGCGCAATGCCGGAGACGAGATCGATCAGCTCGCCATCACCTTGTTGAGCGCGGGCCGGGCGTAGTCCTTGGGTAGCACGCCCTTGAGCGACTCGTTGTCCTTCTCGATGGCGCGCATCGCGTCGTCGATCAGCGTGCCGATGGTGGGCAGCTTGGCGTTGGCCTGCAGACGCGACCAGCGCGCCTCTTTCGGCACCCAGAACACGTTGTCGGCGAGGTATTCGTCTTTGTCCTCGGCGGCTTGGGGGTCTTCGGCCAGCAGCGCCTTGTGCTTGGCCTCGAAGGCGTCGGAGATGTACTTCAAGAAGATCAAGCCCAGCACAACATGCTTGTAGTCGCTGGGTTCCATGTTGCCGCGCAGTTTGTCAGCGGCTTTGAAGAGTTCGGCCTCGAAGCCAAGGTTGCCGCCGTTGCCGTTTTTGGCGGTGTCGTTCTGTGCCATCGTGTGCCTACCCTTCGCGTGATGTCCTGGCTGCCGGCGCACTGGCCGCGCGACGGGCCTGGATCCGGTGCAGGCCCTGCGGGCGCAATGACGAGGGGATGACAAAACCGCGGGGATTGGCCCGCCCGGCGCGATTCGAACGCACGACCCCTGCCTTCGGAGGGCAGTACTCTATCCAGCTGAGCTACGGGCGGGGAGACGGCAAGCATAGCACAGGCGGCTTCCGGTCGGCAGACTCAGTCCCTATAATTACGGGGTTTGCGACTCCGAATAGGATCAGACCATGGCCGAGCACCTCGAGATGAAAAAGACGACGCCGCAGGAGTTTCTGCTGGCCCTGGTGGGCGGGCTGTTCGCCCCCCTGGTTGCCATCATCCTGATCATCGTCTACGTCATGGGCATCCAGGGCAGCCTGCTCGATGCCGGGGCGTCCGAGGCGGAGGACAAAGCGGTGCGCGAACGCATCAAACCCTTCGGCGTTGCCCTGGCGATCGACCCCAACGCCCCCAGGGTCGAACGCAGCGGCGAGCAGGTCTACAACGAGGTGTGCGGTTCCTGCCACGCCGCCGGTGCGCTGGGCTCACCCAAGTTCAAGGACGCCGCGGCCTGGGGCAAACGCATCGCCCAGGGCTATGACACCCTGCTCACGCACGCCATCAAGGGCATCAACAAGATGCCCGCGCGGGGCGGCGACCCCGATCTGACCGACCTGGAGGTGGCGAGGGGCGTGGTGTACATGGCCAATGCGGCCGGCGCCAAATTCGAGGCGGTGCTGAAGAAGGAGCCCGAGCCCACAGCCGAGGTCCTGGCGCGCGGCAAGGCGGTCTACGCCAGCGACTGCGCCGCCTGTCACGACACCGGCGTGACCGGGGCGCAGAAGCTGACGGATACCTCGGCCTGGAGCGCCCTGATCAAGCAGGGCAAGGACCATCTCTACAAGGCGGCCATCGAAGGCAGCTTCGGCGGTCCGCCGCGCGGCGGCAACGACAAGCTCTCCGATGCAGACGTGAAGGCTGCGGTGGACTACATGGTGGACGAGGCGAAGAAGGCGATCGCCGCGACCGAACCAGCCAAGCAGGCTGCCGCACCGGCGAACTGAGCCCACCGCACCGCATGGAAACGCGGCCCTTGGCCGCGTTTTTCACGTGCTGGTTCAGGCCCCCAGCATGGCCTTGAGGCTGGCCAGGCGGTCGCGGCCGGCCTGACGCCCGGCGGCCGGGTCGGCCTCTTCGCCCGCATGCCGAACCTGTTCCGGGTCCAGTTCGGCCAGGAAGCGGGACGGCTCGCAGCGCACCGTCTCGCCGCCCTTCCTGCGCCTGGCGCACCAGGTGAGGGTGAGGCTGCGCTGGGCGCGGGTGATGCCAACGTACATGAGGCGCCGTTCCTCCTCCAGTCGGTCGCCCTCCAGGCACTCGCGGTGCGGCAGGATCTCCTCCTCCAGCCCGACCAGGAAGACGTGCGGGAACTCCAGGCCCTTGGCGGCGTGCAGGGTGGAGAGCCGCACCGCATCCACCTCCTTTTCGTCGCGCCCCTCCAGCAGGTTCATCAGCGCCACGGTCTGGGTCAGTTCGATCAGGGTCTTGCCGTCCTCTTCGCCCTTCCTGGCGAGCCAGTCGACGAATTCGCGCACGTTGCCCCACTTGGTCCGGGCGGCGCGTTCGTCTTCGCTGTCGTAAAGCCAGACCTCGTAGCGGATGGCGGCGAGCAGCTCCTCCAGCAGCCGCCCCGCCGGTTCGCGCTCGGCCCGGTAGGCCAGCCGGTTGATGAAGTCGCCGAACTCGGTCAGGGGGGTAAGCTGTTTCGGGGTGAGATGAATGTGCACGCCCTCCTCGAACACGGCGGCGAACAGGCTCAGGTGGCGTTGCGCCGCATACGCGCCGAGCCGCTCCAGGGTGGCCGGACCGATGCCGCGCTTGGGCGTGGTGATGGCGCGAATGAAGGCGGGATCGTCGTCCTGGTTCGCGATCAGACGCAGGTAAGCGGTCATGTCCTTGATCTCGGCGCGATCGAAGAAGGACTGGCCACCCGAGAGGACATAGGGGATCTTCAGCGCACGCAGGGCCTCCTCGAACGGGCGGGCCTGGTGGTTGCCGCGGTAGAGCACGGCGTAGTCGCCGAAACGCCCGCGGCGTTCGAACTTGTGGGCCGAGATGCGCGTGGCCACCGTTTCCGCCTCGTGGGCATCGTCACGGCATTGCAGGATCGTGACGCGCTCGCCCGGCCCGAGTTCGCTCCAGAGGTTCTTCTCGGCCAGACGCGCGTTGTTGCGGATCACGCTGTTGGCGGCCTCGAGGATGCGCTGGCAGGAGCGGTAGTTCTGGGTGAGCGCGATCACCTTCAGACGCGGGTAGTCCTCACCCAGGCGCCTGAGGTTTTGCACGTCGGCGCCGCGCCAGGCATAGATGGCCTGGTCGTCGTCGCCCACGGCCGTGAAACGGGCGGCGGGCCCGGCGATGAGCTTCATCAGTTCGTACTGGGCGCCGTTGGTGTCCTGGTATTCGTCCACCAGCAGATAACGAAGCCTGCCCTGCCACGCGGCCAGGGCCTCGGCATCCTGGCGGAAGAGCTGCACCGGCAGACGGATGAGGTCGTCGAAGTCCACCGCCTGGTAGGCCCTGAGCGTGTCCTGATAAGCGCGGTAGGCCAGGGCGACCTGGCGTTCGGCCTCGTCGGCCGCCGCATCGAGGGCGCGCTCGGGCGGCACGAGGGCGTTCTTCCAGTTGGAGATCACGGCGGCGGCACGCCTCAGCGAGGTCCTGTCCGGCGCCTTGAGGATGTCGGCGAGCAGGGCCTGGGCGTCGTGCGCATCCAATACCGAGAAGCGCGGCTTGTAGCCGATGCGGCGCGCCTCTGCACGCAGCAGGTGCAGACCCAGGGAATGGAAGGTGGCGACGGTCAGCCCATGTGCCGCCTTGCCCGGCAGCAGCTCGCCCACCCGCTCACGCATCTCGCGCGCCGCCTTGTTGGTGAAGGTGATGGCGGCCACGTTCCTCGGATCGTAGCCGCAGTCGGCGATCAGGTAGGCGATCTTGCGCGTGATCACGCGCGTCTTGCCCGACCCCGCCCCGGCCAGGACCAACAGGGGGCCGTCCAGGTATTTCACCGCTTCGCGCTGCTGGG
Organism: uncultured Burkholderiales bacterium; assembly: GCA_938038385.1. GTDB lineage: Bacteria > Pseudomonadota > Gammaproteobacteria > Burkholderiales > Thiobacillaceae > JANWZL01. Next base: position 12,826 of record CALHRD010000078.1, on the reverse strand, counting down.
GGTTGAGCTCGGGGGACATTCAGGGAATCGGGTCGTACTCGGCGACCCGGTAAAATGGCAGCCGATTCTACACCGCCCAACGAGGTCGATCTTGTCCACCTATGCCATCGGCGACGTGCAAGGTTGTCTGCACGCCTTCCAGGAACTCCTCGACGCCATCGAGTACGACCCTGTGCGCGACCGCCTCTGGCTCACCGGCGACCTGGTCAACCGCGGCGAGGACTCCCTTGGCATGCTGCGTTGGTGCATGGCGCACGACGACGGAGTGGTCGCCATCCTCGGCAACCACGACCTGCATCTGCTGGCGGTGGCGGAAGGCTTCGTGCCGGCGCACAAAAAAGACACCCTCGACGACATCCTCGACGCCCCCGACCGTGCCGACGTGCTCGACTGGCTGCGCCGCCGGCCCATGCTCCACCGCGACGGGCAGTGGCTCATGGTACATGCCGGCCTCATGCCCGAGTGGACGGCAGAGCTGGCCGAATCGCTGGCGCGCGAGCTGGAGGACGCCCTGCGCGGCGAGGACTACCGCAGCTTCCTGCGCGACATGTACGGCAACGAGCCGCGCCACTGGTCCGAGGCCCTGAGCGGTCAAGACCGGCTGCGGCTCATCGCCAACGCCATGACCCGGATACGCTTCCTGCATGCCGACGGCGGCCTGGAATTCCTGCATAAATGCGCGCCGGACCAGGCGCCGCCCGGTCTGATCCCCTGGTACGATATGCCCGGCAGACGAAGCCGGGGGGTGCGCGTGTTGTTCGGCCACTGGTCCACCCTGGGGCTGTATGTCCGCGACGACCTCGCGGCGCTCGACACCGGCTGCCTCTGGGGCGGCCGGCTCACTGCCCTGCGGCTCGAGGACGGGCGGATATTCCAGGTTGGCTGCCTTCCGCGTCGGCAGCCAGGTGCGCACGGATAGCGGCCTCGGCGCGGCCGGCCAGTTCGCGCCGGTGCAGCCCGACGGAGGGGATGGGCGGCAGGAAGGTGACCTCGGCCAGGATCCCGTCCTGCGCCAGGATGCGCATGAGCGACTGCCCCAGGCTGATGTCGTCGCAGTAGGCAGCATTCAGGTTGATGCGGCCGTCGGCATGCCGGTAGCGGATCACCGCCGGCCAGACGCGGGCACCCGCCACCACCGCCGGCTGCAACAGACTGGGGTAGAAGGGCAGCAGCCGGGTGCCGTCGGTGGTCGTCCCCTCCGGGAACAGGGCCAGGCACTCGCCGTCGCGCAGCAAGGCGGCCATCGCCTCGTTCACACGACGGGCGTCGGACTTGCGCGTGCGCTCCAGGTACAGGGTGCCGGCGCGGGCGGCCATCCAGCCGATCAGGGGCCAGTCGCGCACCTCGGCCTTGGACACGAAGCGGCTCGGCAGCAGGCTGTGCAGCACGTGGATGTCGAGCCAGGACACGTGGTTGGCGACGATCAGCGCGCCCTCGCCGCGCACGGCGGGCGGCCGGCCACGCACCTCGACGCGCACGCGCACGATGGCGAGCAGCTTGCGCGCCCAGGCCACCACCCGGCGATCCCGCTCGTTGGCTTTGAGAAAGGGAAACAGCAGCAGGATGGTAAGCGCCCCGGCGAGGATGTGCAGGCCGAGGCGCAGGAGCCGCGTGTAGACCGCCGGACGCATCGACGTCGGAGTCAGTCCTGTTTCATGAAGTGCCGGGCGTAGGTCCGGTTGATGTTCTTCATGGCGAGCAGGATGGGCAGATCGGCGGTATTGAAGTCCGGGTCCCAGGCCGGCTCGCCGGCCACCCAGGATCCCACGCGCAGATAGCCCTTGATCAGCGGCGGCAGGGCGGCGGCCGGGGCGCTGTCCAGGGCATCCAGCGGCAGCGGGCAGCGCGGGAAGACGCGCCATTCCACGGGGCCGAGATGTTTACCCCTGACCGCGTGCCAGACCGCGGCGGCGTTCTGCCCGCCGTCCTGCATGCTGATGCTGGCGCAACCGACCAGGTATTCGTATTGGTGTTTCAGCATGTACTCCGCCAGACCGGCCCAGAGCAGGGTGATGACGCTGCCGCTGCGGTAGTCCGGATGCACGCAGGAGCGCCCCAGTTCCACCAGCCGCGACCGGATGTGCTGCAGGCGGGTGAGGTCGAATTCCTGCTCGGTGTAGTAGTTGCCGATGCGCTTGGCGTTGGTCGGATTGAGGATGCGGTAGGTGCCCACCACCTCGCCCGTGTCGGTGTCGCGCACCAGGAGGTGGTCACAGTAGGGGTCGTACAGGTCGGCGTCCAGACCGGGTTCGGGGCTGCTCAGTCGCGCCCCCATCTCCTCGGCGAAGACCTTGTAGCGCAGACGCTGGGCCTCGCGTACCTGGTCCTGGTGGAGCGCCAGGCCGACATGGAAGTTGTTCCTGGCCTTGCGGTCTGTATTCAGTCCTTCATGCAACATGCTCTAGCCCTCGAAGAGTACCGGTCGGTTGCCTACGTTAAGAGTCGGCAGTGACGGCGAGGTGACATTCGTGTGAAGCTTTGATGACCTGAAATACAGCAGGCGCGGCCGCCGCACGAAGGGTCAGTGGGTCACGCGCGCCTGACCGCCGGATTCCAGGATACGCACCCGGTCGCCGACGGCGAAACGCTCGCCGGAGTCCTCCTGGACCACGGCGATGGTGCGGCCGGAGTCCAACCGGACCGTGATCTCCAGCCCGGATTTGCGCGTGATGGCTTCCTCGGCGGCGGCCCCGGCCACACCGCCGGCGACTGCGCCGAGCACGGCGCCTATGGCCTGCCCCTTGCCACCGCCGACCGTACTGCCGGCAATGCCGCCGACGGCCGCACCCGCCACCGTTCCGACGCCCGACTCGGTGCCTTCCAGCCGCACGCTGCGCACGTTTTCCACCACCCCCATCCTCACCTCGTACACCCGGCGGGCTTCGCGGCGTTCATAGTCGCCGCTGCCCAGGCCGCTGGCACAGCCGGCGCCGAGGACAGCGAGGGGCAACAACCACAACCATGTTTTCATGATGTCCTCCTACTGCAGGTTGTAACCGTATTCCGCCTTGAAACGCGCGGCGATCTCGTCGGCGTCGAAGCTGTGATTCTGGCCGCCGCGGCTGGCGATCTTGAGGGCGCCCAACAGCCCGGCCAGACGACCGGTGGTGGGCCAATCCAAGCCGTGCAGGATGCCGTGCATGAGCCCCGCCCGGTAGGCGTCGCCGCAGCCGGTCGGGTCCACCACCGCCGCCGCCCGCGCCGGGGGGATGCGATGCAGATGCCCTTCGGCGCGAATCTCGGAGCCCTGGGACCCCAGGGTCACGATCAAGGCCCTGACTTCACGCGCGAGCTCGTCCAGATCGCGACCGGTGCGCTCCTGCAGGAGTTTGGCCTCGTAATCGTTGAGGGTCAGGTAGTCCGCCTGACGCACGAAATTCATCAGCTCCTCGCCGTTGAACATGGGCAGCCCCTGCCCCGGATCGAAGATGAAGGGTATGCCCGCCGCGTGCAACTGCGCGGCGTGCTCCAACATGCCCTGCCGCCCGTCCGGGGAGACGATGCCCAGCTTGACGCCCGACGTTTCTGTGACCCGATTGGCGTGCGCCGAGTTCATGGCGCCGGGGTGGAAGGCGGTGATCTGGTTGTCGTCCAGATCGGTGGTGATGAAGGCCTGCGCCGTGTAGGTCTCGGGGATGACGCGGATGTGCGTGGTCTCGATGTCGAGCACGCGAAGACGCTCGGCATAGGGGCCGAAATCCTCGCCCACCGTCGCCATGATCAACGGTTCGCCCCCCAGCAGCTTGAGGTTGTAGGCGATGTTGCCGGCACAGCCGCCGAACTCCCGGCGCATGTCCGGCACCAGGAAGGAGACGTTCAGAATGTGGATCTGTTCCGGCAGGATGTGGTGCCTGAAGCGGTCGTGGAACACCATGATGGTGTCGTAGGCCATGGAGCCGCAGATCAATGCGCGCATTGTGACGATCCCTGAAGTCGTTTCGCGGATTCTCGCCGTAATCTCCCGATTTGTCTCGATTTGCGTCATGAAAACATCATCCGGCTGCAATCAATCCTTAGCGCAACCGGCCCATCATCGCCGCCATGTCGAAGGCGGCCCGTATCCTGTTGTATACGATCCCGCTGCTGCTCACCAGCGGCGACGCCCTCGCCTGGGGTCTGCACACGCATGTGTATTTCGCCCAACTGCTGATCTGGGCCATCCCCTTCCTGGACCCGGCGCTGCGCCGGGCCGTGCTGCGCCATCCGCGGCTGGCCATGGCCGGCGCCTGCATGCCCGATCTCGCCCTGGTGGGGCCCCGCCTGCAGACCGCCGCCTTCGACCGGACCCACCGCTGGCCCACCGCCCACGATCTGCTCCAGGCTGCCGGCGACGAGGCGGAACAGGCCATCGCCGTGGGCTATGCCAGCCACCTGCTGGTGGACGTGATCGCGCACAACCACTTCGTGCCGGCGCACGAGAAACTGCTCGCCGACATCCCCTGGCTGACGCATGTGGCGGTGGAATGGGCCATGGACGCCCACATCGCCCGCCATGCCTTCGCCCATCCGGCCGAGCTGTTGCTGGACAACGACCTGCATGTCGCCGACTTCGCCGCCCGCCACTTCGGCTGCGCCGGCAGCCTGGCACTCAAGGCCGTGCGCGTGCTGGCCCGCGCCGACCATGCCCTGCGCCGGTCGCGCATCCCGCAGGCCTGCTACCGGCTGCTGCGCCTGGATCGCACCCTGGAGCAGCGCTTCGACGCCTACATCGACGCCACCGCCGGGCGGCTTGCCCAGCTCAACCGTGTGCTCAACCGCGAGGCGCCGGCCTGGGAGGCCGAGCTGCTGTGTCCGGTGACCAAGAAGGCGCGCCTGAGTCCCTTCACCCGCGCCGATCTGCGCGCCCTGCTGCCGCTACCTCGTGACCTGTTCCAGCCCGAAGGTCAGGAAGCGGCCTGAAGCTCAGAACAGGCCGGCGAGCCAAAGCCCGGCCAGGGCGATGGTGGCACCGATCAGGGCGCCGACCAGCACGTCCGACAGGTAATGCAACCCCAGGATCAGGCGCGATATCGCCACCAGCAGCGCGAAACCCGCGAGCCAGGGCGCGAGCCAGGGGTAGTACGCCACCGCCACGACGGCGAAGCTCACCGCATGCAGCGTGTGGCCGGAGGGGAAGCTGTACAGGTCCAATGGCAGCGTCGTCAGCCGGATGCCGGGATGGCGCTGACAGGGGCGCTGCCGGATGGTGGTGGCCTTGATCGCCTTGTAGGTCAGGGTACCGGCGATACCGGTCAGGATCATCACCAGCACCGGTTCCAGGGCGGCGACCCCGTCCATGAGCAGCAGGGCCGCCATCAGCAGATACCAGAACAGTCCGTCGCCCAGACGGCTGACCGCGCCGAAGAACACGGACAGGAAGCGCCGCCGGTTCGGCCGGTTGAACCGGACCGCCAGGCGGTGTTCCCAGGCCGTGAAGCGGGCCAGCAGGCCGCGCAGGCCGTGATCGCGATGGGTCAGCATCTAAACACCCGGGAAACGCCGAAAAAGGTGTTGCGAGCGGGCGAAGGGCAAAGCGCCCGGAGCGCAGGTGCCAGGATATGACATAAACCTGAATCCGTGGTCCTCACACGGCATGTTACGTAGGTCGGGCTTAGCGTGAAAGTCGGCGCAGCCGGCTCGCGAAGCTCCCCCCCATCCCTCACCCCCGACTCCTCCCCCCACCCCCACCCCCGACCCCTCCCCCCGTGGGGGAGGGGAGGCTCGACCCTCCTCACTCCCCAGGGAGAGAGGCCGGGAGAGAGGGCCGGAGGGGAGGCTCGACCCTCCTCTCTCCCCCAGGGAGAGAGGCCGGGAGAGAGGGCCGGAGGGGCTTAAGGCGAGGGAACGGACATGGCCGCTTTCATCCTCTGGGGTGGCTTTGGCCATGTCCGTCAGCCCGACACCCATTCCTGCCCTAACCGAGCTCGACTCCGAACAGAGCCTTTTCATGATAAGCCTCGTTCGCGCGCACGATGTCGAGAAATATTCCCTCCAGCCGACGGTAGATGTGCTGCCAGGACAGGTTGAGGGCGGTGGCGCGGGCCTCCCGTCCCAGGCTGGCGCGCAGGTCGGCATCCGCGGCCAGACGCAGCGACTGCGCCAAAAATTCCCCGTCATTGCCGTAGGCCGCCTTCAGGCCGTTGCTGCCGTGACTGACGTGCTCGGCGGCGGCGGCATAGTCGAAGCCGACCGAGGGCAGTGCGCTGGCCATGGCCTCCAGCAGGACGTTGCCGAAGGTCTCGGTCAGGCTGGGGAACAGGAAGGCATCAGCGGAGGCATAGTGGCGCGCGAGGTCCTCGCCACGGCGCGCGCCGCAGAAGACGAAATCGGGATGCGCCGACTTGAGCGCGGCCAGCTCCGGGCCGTCACCGACCAGGATCAGCCGCGCATCCGGGCGCACCTGGGCCATGGCCCGGAAGGCGCGGACCAACAGTTCGAGATTCTTCTCCGGGGCGAGGCGGCCGACGTACAGCACCGCCAGCCCCTGCTCCGGCACGCCCCAGGCGGCGCGCAGGGCCTGGCTGCGACGCGCCGGATCGAACAGATCGGTATCGACACCGCGGGCCACCACCTCCAGGTGACGGAAACCGGCCGACTCCAGCTCACGGCATATGGTCAGCGAGGGCACCATGGTGACCCGCGCCTGGTCGTGGAACTTGCGCAGGTAGGCGACGATGGGTTTCTTCAACCAGCCCAGTCCGTAATGCCGGCTGTAACTGTGGAAATTGGTGTGGAAATCGGTGGCCACCGGGATGCGCAGCGACCTGGCCGCGGCCAGGGCCGACCAGCCCAGGGGCCCCTCGGTGACGACATGCACCACGTCGGGCCGCTTCAGCGACCAGATGCGGCGCAGGGTGGATTTGGCGGGCAGCCCCATCCTGAGGCCGGCGTAGCGGGGGATGGGCACCCCCGGCCGCAGGACCTGCTCCAGATTGGATTCGTCGCTGGGCTGGTCGTCCGCGCTCTGTCGCGGCCGGATGAGCTGGATCTGATGCTCGCGCTCCTGCAGGGCGCGCACGAAACGCCCCAGGGTCATGGCCACGCCGTTGATCTCGGGCGGGTAGGTCTCGGTCACCACGGCGATACGCAAGCGTCGGCGCTCGACGGGCAATTGTTGAATGGCTAAGTCCGTGGCCAGCATGACGGGGCAGCTTGCCCCCACCCGGCGACATGAACATGACGAATCGGTGAAGTTTTCGTTACAAAGCCGCGGCAGCGGGCGGCGGCCCCATTGCGGATCGGGGACTTGTGTTCGCCCTTGTCGCCTCCGGAGCACCCCCTGTACCCTGTCACCCGGACCCTGTAACCTGACCAACATGTCCGCCGTTCTCGATCCCCAGCTCGCCGCCATCAAACTGCCGCCCCATTCCCTGGAGGCCGAACAGTCCGTCCTGGGCGGGCTGTTGCTGGAGAACGGCGCCTGGGACCGGGTGGCCGACCTGATCAACGAACACGACTTCTATGCCGCGGCGCACCGCGCCATCTGGCGACAGATCACCCGGCTGATCGAGGAGAACAAACCGGCCGACGTCATCACCGTGGCCGAGGCCCTGGCCTCGCACAACCAGCTCGAGGAGGTCGGCGGTCTGCCCTACCTGTCGGCGCTCGCCGACAACACCCCCTCGGCGGCCAACATCCGCCGCTATGCCGAGATCGTGCGCGAGCGCGCGGTGCTGCGCAAGCTCGTGGAGGTCAGCGGCGAGATCGCCGAATCGGCCTACAACCCGGCCGGACGGCCGGCATCCCAGATCCTGGACGAGGCCGAGGCGCGCGTGTTCGAGATCAAGGAGGCCGGCGCGCGTGGCGCCAAGGGCTTTCTGGAGCTCAAGCCCCTGCTCATCCAGGTCGTCAACCGCATCGACGAGCTGTACAACCGCGACAACCCGAGCGACGTCACCGGCGTGGCCACCGGCTTCACCGACCTCGATGCCAAGACCTCGGGCCTGCAGCCCGGCGACCTGATCATCGTCGCCGGCCGTCCGTCCATGGGCAAGACCGCCTTCTCCCTCAACATCGCCGAGAATGTGGCCCTGGACGCGCGGCTGCCGGTGGCGGTGTTCAGCATGGAGATGGCCGCCAGCCAGCTCGTCATGCGCATGCTCGGCTCCATCGGCAGGCTCGACCAGCACAAGCTGCGCACCGGCCGCATCGGCGACGAGGAATGGCCCAAGCTCACGCACGCCATCGGCGTGCTCGACGAGGCGCCGATCTACATCGACGAATCGCCGGGACTGACCGCCATGGAGGTGCGCGCCCGCGCCCGTCGCCTCGCCCGCCAGTGCAAGGACGGGCAGCTGGGGCTGATCGTGCTCGACTATCTGCAGCTCATGTCCGGCACGGGCAGCGGCGAGAACCGCGCCACCGAGATCTCCGAGATCTCGCGCTCGCTCAAGGGTCTGGCGAAGGAACTGCACGTGCCGGTCATCGCGCTCTCCCAGCTCAACCGCTCGCTGGAACAGCGGCCGAACAAGCGGCCGGTGATGTCGGACCTGCGCGAATCGGGCGCCATCGAGCAGGACGCCGACGTCATCCTGTTCATCTACCGCGACGAGGTCTACAACCCGGACAGCTCCGATAAGGGCACGGCCGAGATCATCATCGGCAAGCAGCGCAACGGCCCCACCGGCACCGTGCGCATGACCTTCCTGGGCGAGTACACCCGCTTCGAGAACTACGCCGCGGGCGGCCCGCTCACCTGAAATCCGGCGCGCATGCTCAGCCGGCGACCGCTCACCGCCCGCATCGACGCCGCCGCCCTGGCGCACAACCTGGGCGTGGCCCGGCGCCTGGCCGGCAACGCCCGCATCCTGGCGGTGATCAAGGCCAACGGTTACGGCCATGGCCTCACAAGAGTGGCCCATGCCCTGCGCGCCGCCGACGGCTTCGCCGTGCTCACCCTGGACGAGGCGGCGGCCCTGCGCGCACAGGGCTACACCCATCCCATCGTGCTGCTGGAAGGCTTCTTCCACCCAGAAGAGCTGCCCGAGATCGCGCGGCTGCGCCTGCGCCCGGTCATCCACCGCGAGGATCAGGTCGATGTGCTGCTCAAGGCGCGTCTCGACAACCGCATCGACCCGCTGCTCAAGCTGGACACCGGCATGCACCGCCTGGGCCTGCCGCCGCAGCGGCTGGCCGCCGTCCTCGATCGGCTGCGCGGCGCGCCACAGGTCGGCGGCATCACCCTGATGACCCATTTCGCCTGCGCCGACGAGCCGCACATCGGCGTGGCGGAGCAACTCGCCCGCTTCCAGGAGGCAGTGAGCCTCCTCCCCTCTCCCTGGGGGAGAGGGGCCGGGCGAGAAGGCACCCCCCCCTCTCCCTCGGGGAGCGGAACCGGGCGAGAGGGCACACCCCCCTCTCCCTCGGGGAGAGGGGCCGGGGGAGAAGGCACACTCCCCTCTCCCTCGGGGAGAGGGGCCGGGGGAGAGGGTGCATTCCCGGTCAGCCTGGCCAATTCCGCCGCCCTCCTGCGCCACCCCGAGACCGTCCGCGGCTGGGTGCGCCCCGGCATCATGCTCTACGGCGCCTCCCCCTTCGCCGGACAGACCGGCGAGGACCTCGGGCTGCTGCCCGCCATGACGCTCGAATCCGCCCTCATCGCCGTGCAGACCGTGCGCAAGGGCGAAGGCGTCGGCTACGGCGCCGCCTTCGTCGCCCCGCGCGACATGCGCATCGGTGTGGTGGCCTGCGGCTATGCCGACGGCTATCCGCGCCATGCCGGCACCGGCGCCCCCATCCTCGTCGCCGGCCGGCTCAGCCGCACCCTGGGGCGCGTGTCCATGGACATGCTGGCCGTGGACCTCACGGACGTGCCCCACGCCCACGTCGGCAGCCCGGTCACCCTGTGGGGGCGGGGGTTGCCGGTGGAGCGTGTGGCCGAGGCCGCCGGCACGATCTCCTATGAACTCCTCACCGCCCTCGCCCCCCGGGTGCGGGTGGAAGAAGTTTGATGTCGTCGATAGGGCTCTCATATACTTGATTCATGGCCAGTCTCACCTTCGATACACATCAGTTCGTCCGCAAGCTGCGTGAACGCGGTTTCACCGAGCAGCAGGCCGAGGCGTTGGTCGAGGCCCTTGCGGATGCACAACACGAAGCGGAGCTGGTGACCAAGAAAGACCTGCAGATTGAGCTGGCGCCCGTCCGGGCGGACATCAATCTCATCAAGTGGATGTTGGGAGTGTTGCTGGCCGGCGTGGCCGCGCTCGTACTGAAATCGTTCTTCCCCTGATACTTTCGTCCGGGCTTCATTTGGCCCATAGCATGTCCGACATCCTGAACAAGATCCTCGCCGTCAAGCAGGAGGAAATCGCCGCCGCCCGACGCGAGGAACCGCTCGAGGCCCTGCGCGAGGCCGCCGCGTGGGCGCCGCCGCCGCGCGACTTCATCGGCGCCATCCGCGACCGCATCGCGGCCGGCCGCCCGGCGGTGATCGCCGAGATCAAGAAGGCGAGCCCCAGCAAGGGCGTGCTGCGCGCGGACTTCCGCCCCGCCGGGATCGCCCGGAGCTACGAGCAGGGCGGTGCCGCCTGCCTGTCGGTGCTCACCGACCGCCAGTTCTTCCAGGGCGCGCCCGAATATCTGCGTGAGGCGCGCGACGCCTGCGCGCTGCCCGTGCTGCGCAAGGACTTCATCGTCGACCCCTACCAAATCTACGAAGCGCGCGTGATGGGGGCGGATGCCATCCTGCTCATCGTCGCCGCCTTCGAACTCCCCGCGCACGCGGCGGCAACCGCTGCGCCAGACCAACACCCCGCGGCCGTGGGTGCACCCGAACCCCCCCCCTCTCCCTGGGGGAGAGGGGTCGGGGGAGAGGGCACACCCCCCTCTCCCTGGGGGAGAGGGGCCGGGGGAGAGGGCAGCGGCCGCCGCCTCTACAACCCCGCAAACCTCCACCATGCGAAAGAACTCCGCGCCCACATGACCGATGCGGAAAACCGCCTCTGGCAGGCGCTGCGCGCGCAACGCTTCGCCGGCTGGAAATTCCGCCGCCAGGAACCCCTGGGGCCCTATATCGCCGATTTCGTCTGCCACGAAGCCAGACTGATCGTTGAAGTCGACGGCGGGCAGCACGCGCAATCCGCGCGCGACGAGGCGCGCGACCGCTGGTTCGCCGAACACGGTTACCGGGTCCTGCGCTATTGGAACAACGAGGTACTGGTGCAGACGGACGCGGTGCTGGAGCATCTCCTCGCCGCCCTCCCCCCCCACCCCTCCCCCCACGGGGGAGGGGAGTACAACGTCGCCGCCCTGCGCGAGCTCGAAGCCGTCGCCCACGCCCTGGGCATGGCCGTCCTGGTCGAGGTGCACGACGCGGACGAACTGACCGCCGCGCTGCAGCTCGAAACCCCGCTGATCGGCATCAACAACCGCAACCTGCGCACCTTCGAGACGCGGCTGGAGACCACCCTCGAACTGCTGCCCCGCATCGCCCCCCCTCCTTCCCGGGGGGCGGGGCCGGTGAAGGGCACGGCTCTCCCCTCCCCCCAGGGGGGAGGGGCCGGGGGAGAGGGCGGCCGCATCGTCGTCACCGAATCCGGCATCCTCGCCCCCGAGCACGTCGCCCTCATGCGCGCGCACGGCGTGCACGCCTTCCTGGTTGGCGAGGCCTTCATGCGCGCGGCCGATCCCGGCGCGGAGCTGGTCCGGCTGTTCGGGCTCTGAAGGTGCAGGTCGGGTCGGCGTGAATGTCGCGCAAGCGACCACGAAGCGCCCCTCCCCTCCCCTCCCCCCCGACCCCTCCCCCCAAGGGGGAGGGGAGGCTCGACCCGCCTCTCTCTCCATGGGGGGGGCGGGCCGCGCGCTACGCCACGACGCCGCTGTCGGCGTAGAGTTCGGCGATCGGCAGCGCGAGGCCAACGGACGCCAGCTCCACCACCTCGCTGTCCGTGTAGATGTCCTGCGCCCAGCCCGACGGCGTGCGCCGGTAGACCTCCACCCAGCACCGCGCCTGGTCGATGAGCACATACTCCTGCAAGCTCGCGAGCCGGCGGTAGGCGAGCCATTTTTCCCGGCGATCGATCGCCTCGGTCGCCGGCGACAGCACCTCGACGATGATCCGCGGCGCCTCCAGGTAGTCCTGCGGCGCGTCGGCCGCCAGGTCGCGCGCGTCACAACTCACCACCACGTCCGGATAGTAGTAGGCCGAGGCCGCCGCGACCCGCACCTTCATGTCCGCCATCCAGGTGCGGCACGCCCTCCCGCGCAGGTGGGCGCGCAGGGCGAAGGCCGCGTTCAAGGCCAGGGTGCCATGCGTCTTGCTCGCCCCCGCCATGGCGAACACCTCGCCGGCGACATACTCGTGCTTGACGCCGGCCTCGCGCTCGGCCTCCAGATACGCCGCTTCATCCAGGGTTTCAACGAGGGCATGCTGCATGACCGGTCTCCGAGAACGGTGTTTGGCTGAATTATCCCATACGCCCTAGCGGTACGGGTCCGCCCCCGTGCATACGCCGACCGGCCGCACCGGCGGCACGACGGCGTGGCCGCCTGAAAGGTCGAAGCCGCATGCATCGGGCCTTCTGGCGGCGATTCGTGCCGTGGGGCGCGCAACGGCTTGTTGCGGCTTCGCCACATTCCTGTCACAGGCCCTGCCGGAGGGGTTGCAAAGAATTGCCTCTTCCCGCCATGCGCATCGACAATGGCCTGGACTTCTCGCGCGAGAGGTTTGTATTGCCCCCTCCGAATGGTTTGGAGGGCGGTGGGTGAGGGAAACCGAACCTTCCGCGCCGGGCGTGCGTTTTTCAACCTGTTTAGGAGTGAAGCAATGAAAAAATCCCTGATCGCTCTGGCCGTGGCCGGTGTCTTCGCCGCCCCCGCCGCCTTCGCCGCCACTGCCAACGTGGAC
>CALHRD010000077.1 GCA_938038385.1 uncultured Burkholderiales bacterium | reverse complement strand
AACACACCCAGCAGGCGTTCGACCTCGTGAAAGCTCAGCCAGTGCGCGGGCTCCTCGAAGTCCCTGAAGCCCTCGGGGATGCAGTAGGCGCAGCGCAGATCGCAGCGGTCGGTGACGGATAGCCGCAGGTATTCGATGGTGCGTCCGTAACGGTCGGTGAGCATGGCACGATCCACATGGCGTTTGCATATGCCTGAGTCCGTGTCGATGCCGCCGGTCGCGCGGTAGTGCGGGCTTCAGCCCGACACCCAAAGCGTTGGACCGAAGTCCGACCTGCACAGGGTCGTCGAGATCAACACGGATTCAGGTAAAAGAATAATCCAAATCCGGACCGGCAATCGGCGCGAGTCGGATGCTTTCTTGAGCCATGTCAAGCGTTTGCCTCGACTACGGTCTGCGCACGGTGGCGGCCAGACCATCGGCACAGGTCGGGCATGCGCCTAGGAGCCTGTCGGACTTGAGGCTGATCTACTGCGCCGGTGGGAAGAGCGGTCCATTTTCCCCCGATTTCTCGTTGCATAGGCCAACTCAGCGCCTCGAAATCGTGAGAAACTGTCCTCGCTCTCCCACCCGGCTCGCCATGATCGCTCAAGTCCGACAGGCTCCTAGAGCCCGATATCGGCGCCCGCACCCAGCAAGGTCGCCACACCGAGACTGACGAACATCAGCGCAGTCGCCAGACGAACCAGAGGCAGCGGCAACAGACGGGCGACCCGCTCGCCGAAATACACCGCCGGCACGTTGGCGAGCAGCATGCCCAGGGTGGTGCCCAGGACGACCGCGGCCAGGGAAGGGTAATGACCGGCCAGTGCCACGGTGGCAATCTGGGTTTTGTCGCCCATCTCGGCCAGGAAGAAGGCGACCACGGAGGTGCTGAACACCCCCAGTGCGGGCAGCCTGGTGTCTTCGGCATCGAGTCGATCGGGAATCAGCACCCATACGGCCATGGCCAGGAATGACAGCCCCACCCCCCAGCGCAAGGTCATCGGTGATAGAAGACTGGCGATCCATGCGCCAAGTCCGCCTGCCGCCGCGTGGTTGATCAGCGTCGCGACCAGTATGCCCAGGATGATGGGTAAGGGTTTGCGGAACTTGGCAGCCAGAACGAAGGACAGGAGCTGCGTCTTGTCGCCGATTTCGGCCAGTGCGACCACACCGGTGGAAAAGAGAAAGGCTTCCATGCATCATGATCCCGGCCGGTCCAACCCCATGACCGCAATACCCACCGGCCGCTGTGCGGGCATCGCGGTCAAAGGTCTCGCCAAGCGCGGGCTGCCGGCACCACGGTCATGGTGTTGCCCCCATGACCGAGTCTGTTGATGCAGGCCCCTCTCCTGTGGAGGGCGGCTACTCCCCAATGACCCCGACATCATACCTCATCGCGACCGGGATCGGACCATGCCAATGCGTCGTCGTCTGAGCAGGCATCGACGCGATCAGGGACTTGCCGTCAGGATGGTTACCGGCTAGATTTGTGTTTGTTCCATGTTTTTGGAATTATAGAAATGGATCCGATATCCGCCGTGCGGGCGCTGGCGGCGTTGGCCCAGGAAAGCCGCCTGGCCATTTACCGCCTGTTGGTGCAGGCCGGACCGGCTGGACTGGTCGCGGGGCAGCTCGGCGAGGCCCTGGGCATACCGGCGGCCACCCTGTCTTTCCACCTCAAGACCCTGGCGCACAGCGGTCTGGTGAGCCATCGCCAGGAAGGTCGATACGCACGCTACAGCGCGGACTTCACTGCCATGCACGCCCTGATCGACTATCTCAGCGCCAATTGCTGCGGCGCAGACCGCAGCGTCTGCCTGCCCTGCGAGCCATCCATCGTCAAGGAGATACCCGCGTGAATACACCTGCGCCCAAGATCGTACTCGTCCTGTGCACCGGCAACTCCTGCCGTTCGCAGATGGCCGAGGTTCTGCTCAATCACGAGCTTGCCGGACAGGTGCGCGCCATCTCCGCCGGCACCCGGCCGCAACCCAAGGTGGCCGACGGGGCGATCGCCGCGCTGCGAGATGCCGGCTTGCCTACGGATGGTTTGTATCCCAAGGACGTGGACGCGGTGATGCACGAGGCGATCGACCTGGTGGTCACCGTGTGCGACAACGCCCGGGAGACCTGCCCGGTCTTCCCACGGCCGGTGAAGAGCATCCATCTGCCCTTCCACGACCCCCACGGCGAGCCGCTGGAGAGCTTCATCCGAGTGCGCGACGACATCCGCGCCCGCCTGGTGCCGGCGGTACGCGAGGCGCTGGGGCTTTAGGGACCCGGCTGTGCATCGTGTCGGCCCGAAGGCCGACCAACAAGGAAACTGAACAACCATGTCCGCACAATGTGAAGTGACCGCCAAGCGTGCCGCCGGCGCACCGCTGGGCTTTTTCGAGCGCTGGTTGACCGTCTGGGTGGCCCTGTGCATCGTCGCCGGCGTCGCCCTCGGCCAGCTCTTCCCGGCGCCCTTCCAGGCCCTGGGCCGCATGGAGTTCGCCCAGGTCAACCTGCCGGTGGGGCTGCTCATCTGGGTGATGATCATCCCCATGCTGATGAAGATCGACTTCGGTGCCCTGCATCAGGTGAAGTCGCACTGGCGTGGCATCGGCGTCACCCTGTTCGTGAACTGGGCGGTGAAGCCCTTCTCCATGGCGCTGCTGGCCTGGATCTTCATCCGCCAGATATTCGCTCCCTGGCTGCCGCCGGAGCAGTTGGACAGCTACGTGGCCGGTCTCATCCTGCTCGCTGCCGCACCGTGTACGGCCATGGTCTTCGTGTGGAGCCGGCTGACCAACGGCGATCCCTACTTCACCCTGTCCCAGGTGGCGTTGAACGACACTATCATGATCTTCGCCTTCGCGCCCATCGTCGGACTGCTGCTGGGGCTGTCCGCGATCACCGTTCCGTGGGCGACGCTTTTCACTTCCGTCGTGCTGTACATCATCATCCCGGTGATCCTCGCCCAGGCCTGGCGACGCGCGCTGCTCAAACAGGGGCAGGCGCGCTTGGACGCCGCACTGGCCAGCCTCGGCCATGCCTCCATCCTGGCCCTGCTCGCCACCCTGGTGCTGCTGTTCGCCTTCCAGGGCGAGGCCATCCTCCAGCAGCCGCTGATCATCGCCCTGCTGGCGGTGCCCATCCTGATCCAGGTGTTTTTCAACTCGTCCCTGGCCTACTGGCTCAACCGGCGAGTGGGGGAGAAGCATAGCGTGGCCTGCCCATCGGCCCTGATCGGCGCCTCCAACTTTTTCGAGCTGGCGGTGGCTGCGGCCATCGCGCTGTTCGGCTTCGAGTCGGGGGCGGCGCTCGCCACGGTGGTGGGGGTGTTGATCGAGGTGCCGGTGATGCTGCTGGTGGTGAAGGTGGTCAACCGCAGCAAGGCCTGGTACGAGCGGGGGGCGGCCCGTGTTTGACGCCTTGGGTAGCCTGGTTGCCTTCCGCCTGCTGGGACTCGCGCCGGACAGCCCAACCGGGGCCGCCCTGCACTTCTTCGTCATGGACGTGGCCAAGATCCTGGTGCTGCTCACCACGGTGATCTACATCATGGGTTGGCTGCGGGCATTGCTCACGCCGGAAAAGGTGCGGGCGATGATGAAGGGGCGCTCGGGGCCGGGCGCCCGGCTCATGGCGGTGGGCCTGGGGGCGGTGACGCCATTTTGTTCCTGCTCCTCCATCCCCTTGTTCATTGGTTTCGTCGAGGCGGGCATACCGCTCGGCGTGACCCTCTCCTTTCTCATCGCCAGTCCCATGGTGAACCAGGTCGCCGTCGTGGTGCTGGCGGGGGTGATCGGTTGGCAGATGACGGTGATCTACGTGCTCACCGGCCTGAGCATCGCCTTCGTCGGCGGTTACATCCTGCAGGCCTTCAGGCTGGAGCGCTGGGTCGAGTCCTACGTCTGGCAGATCCGCATGGGCGAGGCGCAGCTCGCCAACGATGCGAATGGCAGCCTGCGCGCCCGCCACGATTATGCCTGGAGCGAGGTACGCCAGATCGTGGGCCGGATCTGGAAATATGTCCTGATCGGGGTGGGCATCGGCGCCTTCATACACGGCTACGTACCGGCGGACTTCGTCGCTCGCATCGCCGGTGACGGCTCGGTGCTGTCGGTGATCGTCGCCGTGCTGGCGGGGGTACCGATGTATTCCGATGCGGTGGGCATCATCCCCGTGGCCGAGGCGCTGTTGGGCAAGGGTGTGCCGGTGGGCACGGTGCTCGCCTTCATGATGGCCGTCATCGCCCTGTCCCTGCCCGAGATGCTGATCCTGCGCCGCGTCGCCCGCTGGCCCCTGCTGGGCATCTTCGCTGCCTACCTGGCTGTCTCTTTCGTACTGGTGGGCGTGATCTTCAATACCCTGAGGAGTATCCTATGAGCGAGTCGAACACCCCCCCGTTGCATCCCTCCATCGTCGCCATGGTCGCGTTGGCCGCCAACATCGCATCCAACCACCCCAAACAGGGGCTGTGCCAGGTGGACAGGCTCAAGGGCTATGGTGTGGCCCGGGAACACATCGACTCGGTCATCGAGATCGCCCGTCACATCCGCGACGAGGCGGCCCAGGCGCTGGACGCCCAGTTCGATGCGGCCTATGCCGAGTGCATGAACCCGGCCAGGCCGGCCATCAAGCCCGATCCCTTCGCCAACATCGCGGTCAAGGAGGCGGGCGGCGCCTGCTGTACGCCGACCGCCACGGGCAAGTCCTGCTGCTGAGTAAATCATGCGCTTCGCGCCTTCCCGCGTCCTAATGGGCAATCTGGGTTGAATCCGTGTCGATGCTGCCGGTTGCCTTGTGGGTCGGACTTCAGCCCGACACCCAACCCGTCGGACTGAAGTCCGAGCTACACAGGGTTGGTCGGGATCTACAAGGATTCAGGAATTATGTCACGCAGCAGCGTATGCCGCCCAAGCCGCCAGCCGGGCCGTGCCAGGCATGGCAGGGTGGCCTGGCGCGATGCGCGAGTCCTCGCCGCCAGGCCGGATGTCGCGTGCCCGGGCAACATCCGATCGCATCGGCCAACATCGAGGCCGTCAAAGAGGAGTCAGTGACATGAACCTAAAAACCGCAGTTGACCGCTGCATTGGATTCGTAACATGGTGAGGACACTGCGATTTCTGCCTTCGTTGGAGGTCACCCGCTGGGTGAGCCCGCTACGCGCCCGCTTTCCGGGCCAAAACGGCGCCTGGCTT
>CALHRD010000076.1 GCA_938038385.1 uncultured Burkholderiales bacterium | reverse complement strand
GTCGAGGCGCAGACCATCGCCAACGCCTCGATGGCGATGTCGAACAATCTTGAAATCATCCCCGTCATAAACAAGATCGATCTCCCGGTGGCGGACGTGGAACGAACCAAGGAGGAAATCGAGCACGCCCTGGCGATCGATGCCTCGGACGCCATTCTGATCAGCGCGAAGACCGGTGAAGGCGTTGACGAAGTCCTGGAGGCGGTCGTGCACCGCATCCCGCCCCCGTACGGACATCCGGATAAACCTCTACGAGCGCTCATCTTCGACAGCCACTTCGACAGCTATCAGGGCGCAGTCGCCTACATTCGCGTGGTAGATGGCGCCATACGGCGAAACCAGAAGATCAAGATGATGGCGACCCGCTCCGTATACGAGGTCCACCAAGTGGGCGTTTTCCGGCCGAAGATGGAGCTTACCCAGGAGCTGACGACGGGGCAAGTCGGGTTCCTGACCGCAGCGATGAAGGAGATTGGCGAAGCGAACGTCGGCGATACCGTGACCGATGCACAGCATCCGGCCTCGGAGGCGCTGCCCGGGTATCGAAGGGCGCAACCGATGGTGTTCTGCGGCCTCTACCCGACGGACGGGGAGAGCTACGAAGACCTTCGCGACGCCATCGAGAAGTTGCACCTGAACGACGCCTCCATCCACTACGAGCCGGAGACGTCGGAGGCACTCGGCTTTGGCTTCCGATGCGGCTTCCTCGGCCTGCTGCACATGGATATCGTGCAGGAGCGGCTGGAGCGCGAATACGGCCAGAACCTCATCACCACCGCCCCCACCGTGGAGTACGAGGTGGTGCTGCGCGACGGCACGGTGCAGCTGCTGGAGAACCCGTCGAAACTGCCCGATCCGGGCAAGATCGCGGAGATCCGTGAGCCCATCATCACCGCCACCATTCTGGTGCCGGAGGCCTATCTGGGCAATGTCATGACCCTGTGCAACCAGAAGCGCGGCACCCAGGTCGACATGAAGTACATGGGCCACCAGGTCATGCTCAAGTATGACCTGCCCTTGAACGAGGTGGTGATGGACTTCTTCGACAAGCTCAAATCCACCTCGCGCGGCTATGCCTCGCTCGACTACGAGTTCAAGGAGTTCCGCGCCGACGACCTGGTCAAGCTGGACGTGCTGGTCAACGGCGAACGGGTGGATGCCCTGTCGCTGATCGTGCACCGCTCCACCGCCCAGTACCGCGGGCGCGAACTGGTGGCCAGGATGCGCGAGCTGATCCCGCGGCAGATGTTCGACGTGGCGGTGCAGGCGGCCATCGGCAGCCACATCATCGCGCGCGAGACGGTCAAGGCCTTGCGCAAGAACGTGCTGGCCAAGTGTTACGGCGGCGACATCACGCGCAAGCGCAAACTGCTGGAAAAACAGAAGGAAGGCAAGAAACGCATGAAACAGGTCGGCAACGTGGAGATCCCCCAGGAGGCCTTTCTGGCCATCCTGCAGGTGGGAGAAAAATGATGCACGCCATGAAATACATGTTCTGGGGACTGATCGTGGCGGGGCTGGTGCTGGTCTACCAGAGCGCCATGAGTTTTGCCCTGTTCCTGTTCCTGCTGCTGGTGCTGACTGGCGTGATCTGGCTGGCGGATATCGTCTGGCTGCGCAAACGGCGCGCCGAAGGCGAGTCGGAGCCCGTGGTGGTGGACTATGCCCGCAGTTTCTTCCCGGTGATCCTCATCGTCTTCCTGCTGCGCTCCTTCCTGGTGGAGCCGTTCAAGATCCCTTCCGGTTCGATGCTGCCGACCCTGGAGATCGGTGACTTCATCCTGGTCAACAAGTACGACTACGGCATCCGCCTGCCCATCCTCAACCGCAAGGTCTTCGACATCGGCGAGCCCAGGCGCGGCGACGTGATGGTGTTCCGCTATCCCAAAGACCCGGCCCTGGACTATATCAAGCGGGTGGTGGGGCTGCCGGGCGACGTGGTGGAATATGTCGACAAGCGCCTCGTCATCAACGGCCAGCCGGTGGCGATGGAGCCGGCCGGCAGCTATGAATATGTCGCCGGCGGTCTCAATTACATCCAGGCGCAGACCTACCGCGAACAGCTCGACGGCCACGCACACATCGCCATGGTGATGCCGGACCAGCCACCGGTCATCCTCTATCAGGTCGAAGGGACTTTCCCCCACAGGGAGAACTGCTCGTACAATGAGCGGGGGTTCCGCTGCCGGGTCCCCAAGGGACATTACTTCATGCTCGGCGACAACCGCGATGCCAGCAACGACTCGCGCTACTGGGGGTTCGTGCCGGACGATCACATCGTCGGGCGCGCCTTTCTGATCTGGATGAATTTCGGCGATCTGACGCGGATCGGCCGATCCATACGATGACGGAGGAGAGATGATCCGACGCCAACGCGGCCTGACCATGACCGGGATGTTGTTCTTCGCCCTGCTGTTGGGTTTCGTCGCCTACACGGCTTCGCGTCTGCTGCCGGCCTACCTGGACTACTGGGCGGTGAAAAAGGCGCTGGTCGACATGTCCCAGGATCCGGCCCTGTCCGGCTCCGGCCTGGCGGCATACCGGGACGCCTTCGACAAGCGCCTCTACGTCAGCAGCATCACCGACGTCGGACGCAAGGACCTGGAGGTGGAGAAGGTCAAGAACGGCGTGCTGCTCAAGGCGAGCTGGACGGTGCGCAAGCCCTTCATCGGCCCGGTCAACCTGTGCCTGGACTTCGAGGCGGACAGCGCCACCGTCGCCAACCCCTGATGACCGAACGCGGGGCCACGCTGGAGGCAAGGCTGGGTTATTGCTTCACCCGGCCGGAGTTGCTGCAGCAGGCCCTCACGCATCGCAGCCATTCCGCCCAGCACAACGAGCGGCTCGAGTTCCTGGGCGACGGTGTGCTCAACTGCGTGGTGGGCCACCTGCTCTATGCCCGTTTCCCACAGTTGCCCGAGGGACGGCTGTCGCGGCTGCGCGCCAATCTGGTCAACCAGCAGTCCCTGCACGAGGTGGCCCTGAAGCTTCGCCTGGGCGACCACCTGCGCCTGGGCGAGGGCGAGGTCAAGAGCGGCGGCCGGGAACGTCCCTCCATCCTCGCCGACGCCCTGGAGGCCATATTCGGGGCCGCCTTCCTGGACGGTGGATTCGAAGCGGCGCACGGCCTGATCGCCGGTCTGTTCGAGGACAGGATCGCCGCCATCGATCCCAGCCTGCAGGGCAAGGATGCCAAGACGGGGCTGCAGGAATGGCTGCAGTCGCGGCGCCACGCGCTGCCCGAATATCGCCTGCTCGGCGTCACCGGCCAGGCCCATGCCCAGACCTTCGAGGTGGAGTGTCATATCGCGGCCCTGGACCTGGCCACCCGTGGTCGCGGCAACAGCCGCAAGACGGCGGAACAGCAGGCGGCACAGGCGGCGCTGGACCGGCTGCAGGCCGATCGCATGAGGGTATAGGGGTGAGTGCCGAGGGTGGAGCGGACCGCAGCGACTTGCCGCGCGAAGGCGGGGGTGCGGTTGGTTTCCGTTGCGGCTATGTGGCGGTCGTGGGCCGGCCCAACGTCGGCAAGTCCACCCTGGTCAACGCCCTGGTCGGGGCGAAGGTGAGCATCGTCTCGGCCAAGCCGCAGACCACCCGGCACCGCATCCACGGGGTGCACACCGAGGCCGATGCCCAGTTCGTGTTCATCGATACACCGGGGTTCCAGACCCGTCACCGCAACGCGCTGAACCAGGCCATGAACCGCACGGTGCGGGCGGTGCTGGACGAGGTGGACGTGATTCTGCTGCTGGTGGAGGCCGGGCGCTACGGCGAGGCCGACGCGCGCGTGCTGTCCCTCCTGCCCGCGGACAAGCCGGTGGTGCTGGTGGCCAACAAGGTCGACACGGTGCGGGACAAGGCCACGTTGCTGCCCTGGCTGGAGGAAATGGCGGGACGTCATCCCTT
Organism: uncultured Burkholderiales bacterium; assembly: GCA_938038385.1. Lineage (GTDB taxonomy): Bacteria > Pseudomonadota > Gammaproteobacteria > Burkholderiales > Thiobacillaceae > JANWZL01. Next base: position 4,482 of record CALHRD010000076.1, on the reverse strand, counting down.
CGCCGAGATCGTCCCCCTGTCCGCCATCCATGCCAGGGATGCCGGGCGGTTGCTCGCCATCCTCAAGCCCTGGCTGCCGGAGTCTCCGCCCCTGTTCGAGGCGGACGCCCTGACCGACAAGAGCGAGCGTTTCCTGGCCGCCGAGATCGTGCGCGAAAAGGTCTTCCGCCTCACCGGCGACGAGATCCCCTACGGCGTCAACGTCAGCGTGGAGAAATTCAGCGACGAGCCCGGCGGGCTGCGACGCATCGAGGTCGTCATCTGGGTCGACCGGGAGGCGCACAAGCCGATCCTGCTTGGCCGCAGCGGCGGGCACATGAAGCGCATCGCCAGCGAGGCGCGGCAGGACATGGAACGGCTCTTCGGCGCCAAGGTCTTTCTGCAGTGCTGGGTCAAGGTCAAGCAGGGCTGGGCGGACAATGCCGCATTGCTCAGGTCGCTGGGGTATGAAGGGTGAGGCGTGAGGGGCATCAACAACGAGCCGGCCTACGTCCTGCACACCCATCCCTGGAAGGAGACCAGCCTGATCGTCGAGGCCTTCACCGCCGGCCACGGACGCGTCGGGCTGGTGGCGCGGGGGGCGCGCAGGGCGCATGCCGCCCTCAGGACCCGGCTGCTCGCCTTCCAGCCCCTGGGGCTGTCCTGGTATGGCAAGGGTGGGCTGAAGACCCTGCACGCCGCCGAGTGGCAGGGCGGGGCGCTCCAACTCGCCGGCCGGGCCCTGATCTGCGGCTTCTATGTCAACGAACTGGTCCTCAAGCTGCTGCCGCCGGACGATCCGCACGAGGCCCTGTTTCGACGCTACGAACAGACCCTGCGCGCCCTGGCCGCAGCGGTAGATCCTCAGCCGGTCCTGCGTCGCTTCGAACTGGACCTGCTCTGCGAGCTGGGCTATGCCCAGACCCTGGATCGCACCGTCGCGGGTGAGCCGGTCAGGGCCGACGCCCGTTACGGCTACGTCTTCGGTCAGGGCGTGGTGCCGGCGCAGGGAACGGAGCCGGCCTGTTCGGGCAAGGCGCTGCTGGACATGGCGGCGGGGGACTATTCCGATCCCCGTACCCTGGCGGAAGGCAAGCAGCTCATGCGCGCCCTCATCAATCACTACCTGGGCGACAAGCCCCTGCACACCCGGCAGTTGCTGCGGGATCTGCAGGCCCTGTAGTCCACCCACACGGAGTCGAACATGTCAGATAACGTCACCATCGGACTCGTATCCATCAGCGACCGCGCCTCCAGCGGCGTTTACGAGGACCAGGGCATCCCCGCCCTGAAGGACTGGCTGGACAAGGCGCTGGTCAACCCGGTCAGCTATGTGGAACGGCTGATCCCCGACGAGCAGCCGCTGATCGAGGCGACCCTGTCGGAACTCGCCGACCGGCAGGGATGCGCTCTGGTGCTCACCACCGGCGGCACCGGGCCGGCGGCGCGCGACGTCACACCCGAGGCCACCCTGGCGGTGGCGCACAAGGTGCTGCCGGGCTTCGGCGAGGCCATGCGGGCGGTGAGCCTGAAATACGTGCCCACCGCCATCCTTTCGCGTCAGGTGGGTGTCACGCGCGGCGCCTGTCTGATCCTCAACCTGCCCGGCCAGCCCAAGGCGATACGCGAGACCCTGGACGGGGTGTTCGCCGCCGTGCCCTATTGCGTCGACCTGATCGGCGGCCCCTATCTGGAGACGCGGCCGGAAGTGGTGCAGGCCTTCCGGCCCAAGTCGGCGCAGCGGCGCGCATGAACACACGCTTTCAGGCCGGATGGATCGCGCCCAGGATGCGTGCTCCCCTGGCCCCGGTCGCCTCCGCCAGACTGCCGGGGCGACCCTCCAGTGTCTGCCGCGCCAGCCAGGCCATGGCGCAGGCCTCCAGGCCGTCCACGCTGTAACCCAGACGATCGCTGCGTCCGATGCACAGGGTGGGCAGATAGACGCCCAGCTGCCTGACCAGCTCCTCGTTGTGGGCGCCGCTGCCGTACAGCCAGACCTCCTGCGCGCCGGGGCAATGATTGCGGATGCCGTTGGCGATGCAGCGCACGGTCAGCTGCAGCAGGGTGGCGAGCACGTCCTCCGCGCGCTCGCGGCCGGTAAGCTCGCGCTCCAGCCATTCCGACGTGAAGGTGTCGCGGCCGGCGCTCTTGGGCGGAGACAAGGCAAAGTAGGGGTGCACCAGCAGCACCTGCAGCAGACCCTCCAGCACGCGCCCCTGCGCCGCCAGACTGCCGGCCGGGTCGTAGTCGCAACCCCAATGCCGCTTCACCCAGGCATCCATCGCCAGGGTGCCCGGGCCGCAGTCGAATCCCCGCACGGGGCCGGCAGGGTGCAGGTCGGTGATGCTGGCGATGCCGCCGACCTTGACCAGCACCCGGTGGCGTTCGGTCGAGCGCAGGTTGGCGGCCAGGAAGGCCGCGGCGATCGGGCTGCCCTGTCCGCCGGCGGCGATGTCGCGGCTCACGAAGTCGGCCACCACGGTGATACCGGTCAGCTCGGCCAGTCGGGCAGGCTGGTTCAACTCCAGGCTCAGGCCATCGGCCGGCCGGTGGCGCAGGGTCTGACCATGACAGCCGATGGCCTGGATGGCCTCGGGGAGGATGCCCGTCTGCCGCAACAGGCAGGCCGTCGTCTCGGCGTAGCGTTCGGCCAGGGTGCCGGACAGCCGCAGGGCACGGTCCAGCTCATGCTCGCCGGGGCGGTGCAGGTCGAGCAGGGCCTGCTTGAGGTCCTCCGGATAGGGCTGCCAGAGGTGATGCAGGATACGCGCCTGGTCGGGCGTGTCGAAAGCGGCCAGGACTGCATCCACGCCGTCCAGGCTGGTGCCTGACATCAAGCCGACATAGCGCGCAGCCGCGCTGTCCACCGCTGAGTCTGCGCCCGCAGGCAACGGGTATCCCGAGCGACGCCCCTCGGTCTTCGCGGCGCCCGCCTGCGGATCAGTCAAACGAGGCCAGATTGGTGCCTTGCAGGAGTTCCAGGCGGTCGACCAGGGGACGGCTCTCCGCCAGGAAACGGTTGCGGTCGCGGCTGTCCAGGGCGAAGGAAGTGGGCAGTTTCAGACCCAGAGGGTCTTTCTGGACTCCGGCGACACGGAACTCGTAGTGCAGATGTGGCCCGGTGGCCAGGCCGGTGGCCCCGACATAACCGATGACGTCACCCTGGTTGATCCGTTTGCCCCGCTTCACGCCCGGAGCGAAGCGGGACAGATGCCCGTAGGCGGTGCTGTAGGGTTTCTGGTGATCGAGGATGACGATGTTGCCATATCCTCCCTGCCAACCGGCAAAGGACACGACGGCATCTGCGACGGCACGCACCGGTGTGCCGGTGGGCGCCGCATAGTCTATGCCCCTGTGGGCACGCCATTCCTTCAGTACCGGGTGGTAGCGGGCGCTCGAGAAGCCGGAGGAGATACGCGAGAAGGGCAGGGGGGACTTCAGGAAGGCCCGTTTCACGCTCTGTCCCTGCGGTGTGAAGTAGCCTTCACGGCCATGGCTGTCCTTGAAATACACGGCGCGGTAGCGCTTGCCCTGATTGACGAATTCCGCGGACAGCAAACGGCCGGTCTTGATCAGCTTGCCTTCGTGGTAGAAGGCCTCGTAGACCACGGAAAAGCGGTCGCCCCGGCGCAGATCGCGGTGGAAATCGATGTCGCCGGAGAAGACTTCGGCCATCTGGGAGGCGATGGAATCGGGGATGTCGGCCGCATCGGTGGCGCCGTAAAGAGAGGCACGGACCTCACCGGAACGCATGATGGGACGTGCGTCCAGATGGATGGCGGTCTCCTCGGCGACGAACCCCTCCTGAGCCCGGTTCAGGGTCACCAGGCGCTCGTCGGTGGCGAGATAGCGCAGCAGCAGGAGCTGACCGGAGGCGGTCACGCGGGCGAGCACCGTGCGGCCGGGTATGAGCCGCTGCAAGGCCGGGGCCTGGCGGCTTGCGGTGATGACGCGGGCCTTGTCCTCGGCGCCCACTCCCAGCCGGTCGAGCAGGGAGGCCAGCGTGTCGCCGCGCTGGATGCGTTCCTCGCTCCAGAAATCGAAGCTCCCGTCATCGGCGATGTCGGTGGAGGCTGGTTCGGGCAGTTCCAGGGCCTGTACCACGGTCTCCGTCGGTACCTGATTGGGGGCGGTGTCGGGGGCGATACCGAAGGCGGCCATCACCGCGAACAGGGGCAGGGCGGCAACCCAGGGCAGCCAGCGGGGGTGACGCAAAGGCGGACGGTAGACCGGATGGATGCGTTTCATGAGCGCTCCCTATGGCAAAACGGCGGCAAATCAGCGCGGGATGGTATCAGACAAAACAAATTCATGGAAACCTGTCTACATATCGACAAGGTCCGCGCCGGACTTTAACCCAGATTGTCCATTAGGCGGCCCTACGGGCCTACGCGCGCCCTGGCGGTCGGAGCGCGGCCATTTCGTGCGCTTGCTCGTCGGCCATAGGCACGGCTATGGCCTCCTCCCAACCGCCCGAACTGCCTCGCGCTCCACCTCGCCATC
>CALHRD010000075.1 GCA_938038385.1 uncultured Burkholderiales bacterium | reverse complement strand
CCGAGTGCTCGACGGCGATGTTGCGGATCAGCTCCATCAGGGTCACCGTCTTGCCCACGCCGGCGCCGCCGAACAGGCCCACCTTGCCGCCCTTGGCGATGGGCATGATGAGGTCGATGACCTTGATGCCGGTCTCCAGCACCTCCACCGCGGCGGCCTGATCGGCATAGGCCGGTGCCTTGCGGTGGATGGGCCAGCGGGTGTCGGACTCGACCGGGCCCGCCTCGTCCACGGGCTCGCCCAGCACGTTCATGATGCGCCCCAGGGTGGGCTTGCCCACGGGCACCATGATCGGATGGCCGGTGTTGTGCACGGTCATGCCGCGCTTGAGGCCGTCGGTCGAGCCCATGGCGATGGTGCGCACCACCCCGTCGCCCAACTGCTGCTGCACCTCGAAGGTCAGCGGCGGCGCATCCATCTTGATGGCGTCATAGACCTTGGGCATGCCCTGGCGCGGGAATTGCACGTCCACCACCGCACCGATGATCTGTACGATTTTTCCTTCGGTCATCGCTTCGTTTCCTAGCAAGTTTGAATTCCTTTGTGTCCTGCGTCAGACAGCGGATGCGCCCGCCACGATCTCGGACAGCTCCTGGGTGATGGCCGCCTGGCGGGTCTTGTTGTAGACCAGCTTCAGTTCCTCGATCACGTTCTTGGCGTTGTCGGAGGCGGCCTTCATCGCCACCATGCGCGCCGACTGCTCGCAGGCCATGTTTTCCGCCACGGCCTGGTAGATCAGGGCCTCGATGTAGCGGATCATCAGGGCATCGACCACGCCCCTGGCCTCCGGCTCGTAGATGTAATCCCAGTGTTCCTCCTTCTTTTCCAGCGCCGCCTCGGGGGTCAGGGGCAACAGCTGGCTGAAGGTGGATTCCTGCTTCATGGTGTTGATGAACCGGCTGTAGATGATGTACAGGGCGTCGATGCGGCCGGCCTTGTAGGCGTCGGTCATGACCTGCACCGGCCCGATGAGCTTCTCCAGGTGCGGGGTGTCGCCCAGTCCGGTCAGGTGGGATACGATGTTGGCCCCCACCCGCTGCATGAAACCGAAGCCCTTGTTGCCGATGACCGTGACGTCGCAGTCGATGCCCTGCGCCTGCCAGCCCTTCATCTTGTTGATGGCCGTACGCAGGGCGTTGGTGTTCAGCCCCCCGCACAGGCCCTTGTCGGTGGTGACGACGATGAGCCCGACCCGCCGGATGCTGTCGCGGGCGAGGGTGCAGGGATGCTTGTACTCCGAATGGGCCTGGCTGAAGTGGGCCACCACGCGTGCAATCTTATCGGCGTAGGGGCGGGCCGCCTTCATGCGGTCCTGCGCCTTGCGCATCTTGGAGGCGGCCACCATCTCCATGGCCTTGGTGATCTTGCGCGTGTTTTCCACGCTCTTGATCTTGGTGCGGATCTCTTTGCCGGCTGCCATGGTGGGGCCCGTCAGTAAGCGGCGCCGGCCTTGAAGTCTTCGACCGCGGCCGCAAGTTCACGCTCGGTGTCGGCGTCCAGGTCCTTGCTCGTTTCGATCTTGTCCATGACGGCCTTGTACTTGGCGTGCATGTGCGAGATCAGGGCCGCCTCGAAGGCGAGTGCGCGCTTGACGTCCACGTCGTCCAGGTAGCCGCGGTTGACGGCGAACAGGGTCACCGCCATCTCGGCTACGGACATGGGCGAATACTGGCCCTGCTTCATCAGCTCGGTGACCATCTTGCCGCGCTCGAGCTGCTTGCGCGTGACCTCGTCGAGGTCGGAAGCGAACTGGGCGAAGGCCGCCAGCTCACGGTACTGGGCCAGGGCCAGGCGCACGCCGCCGCCCAGTTTCTTGATCACCTTGGTCTGGGCCGCGCCACCGACACGCGAGACCGAAAGACCGGCGTTGATGGCGGGGCGGATGCCGGCGTTGAAGAGGTCGGTCTCCAAGAAGATCTGGCCGTCGGTGATGGAGATGACGTTGGTCGGCACGAAGGCGGACACGTCGCCGGCCTGGGTCTCGATCACCGGCAGCGCGGTGAGCGAGCCGGTCTGGCCCTTGACCTCGCCGTTCGTCTTCTTCTCCACGAAGTCGGCGTTGACACGGGCCGCCCGTTCGAGCAGACGCGAGTGCAGGTAGAACACGTCGCCGGGATAGGCCTCGCGGCCGGGGGGACGGCGCAGCAGCAGGGAGATCTGGCGATAGGCCCAGGCCTGCTTGGTCAGGTCGTCGTAGACGATGAGCGCGTCCTGGCCGCGGTCGCGGAAGTACTCGCCCATGCTGCAGCCGGCATAAGGGGCGATGAACTGCATGGCCGCCGGGTCGGAGGAGTTGGCCGCCACGACGATGGTGTGCTCCATGGCGCCGTGCTCCTCGAGCTTGCGCACCACGTTAGCCACCGACGAGGCCTTCTGGCCGACGGCGACGTAGATGCAGATCACACCGGTGCCCTTCTGGTTGATGATGGCGTCGATGGCCACCGCCGTCTTGCCGGTCTGGCGGTCGCCGATGATCAGCTCGCGCTGACCGCGGCCGATCGGCACCATGGCGTCGATCGCCTTGAGACCCGTCTGCAGAGGCTGGGAGACCGACTGGCGGTCGATCACACCCGGAGCGATCTTCTCGATCGGCGAGGTCAGGCTGCAGTTGACCGGTCCCTTACCGTCGATGGGGCGACCGAGGGCGTCCACCACGCGGCCTTTGAGGGCGTCGCCCACCGGCACCTCGAGGATGCGGCCGGTGCACTTGACCGTATCGCCCTCGGTGATGTGCTCGTATTCGCCCAGCACGACGGCACCGACGGAATCTCGCTCCAGGTTGAGCGCCATGCCGAAGGTGTTGCCGGGGAACTCCAGCATCTCGCCCTGCATGACCTCGGCCAGGCCGTGGATGCGCACGATACCGTCGGTGACGGAGACCACGGTCCCCTGGGTGCGCAGCTCGGAAGCCGTTTCCAGGCCCTGGATCTTGCTCTTGATCAGCTCGCTGATTTCTGAAGGATTGAGTTGCATAAGCACTCCAAAGACGCTTGATTAAGCTGTGAGGGTGGCGGCCAGCTCGGCCAGCTTGCCGCGCACCGATGCATCCAGAACCTCGTCGCCGATGTGGATGACCACACCGCCGATCAAGTCGGGGTCCACCTCCTGGGTGGCGTTGACCTTGCGCCCAAACCGTGCTTCCAGCCTGGCGACCAGGGCCGCAAGCTGCTCGGGGCTTAGCTCGTAGGCGCTGGCGATGCGCGCCTCCAGCACCCCCTCCTCGACCGCCTTCATCTCCTCGAACAGACGGGCGATCTCGGGCAGGGCGGCCAGCCTGTCGTTTTCCACCAGCAGACGCACGAGATTGATGCCTTCCGCCGTGAGCTTGTCACCACACACGGCCAGGAGCACGCCGGTGAGTTGCTCCCCGGTCACGTCGGGATGCTCGGCCAGGGCACGGATCCGCCCGTCGCCGGCCACGGTGGCGAGCAGGGCCAGCATGTCGGACCAGGCGGACCAGGACTTGCGCTCTTTGGCCATGCGTGCAATGGCCTCGGCATAGGGACGCGCCAGGGTGGTCAGTTCGGCCATGGTCAGATCTCTTTGCTGATGGCTTCCAGCAGGTCGGCGTGGGCCTTGGCGTCCACCTCGCGGCGCAGCACCTTCTCGGCACCGGCCAGCACCAGGGCGGCCACCTGACTGCGTAACTGCTCGCGGGCACGATGCGCCGCCTGCTCGATCTCGGCCTGGGCGGCGGCGAGTTGCCGATCACCCTCCGCCTTGGCCGTCGCCTTGGCCTCCTCGATGATCTGGACCGCGCGCTTTTCCGCCTGGGCGATGATCTCCGCGGCCTTCACCTTGGAATCGTGCAGGGTCTCGGTCGCCCGCTTGGCCGCCAGCTCCTGCTCATGCTTGCCGCGTTCGGCGGCGGCCAGCCCGTCGGCAATGGCCTTGCGGCGCACGTCCAGGGCATGGACGATGTGCGGCCAGATGAACTTCATACAGAACCACACGAAGACCGCGAAGGTGATGGACTGACCGATCAGGGTCAAATTGATGTTCATAGCCGGAACCTCTAGCCGGTTGCGCGGGAATCGACTCAGGCCGCCACCGCGAAGAGGACGTACATGGCCAGACCGACGGCGATCATCGGCACGGCGTCGACCAGACCCATGACGATGAAGAACTGGGTGCGCAGCATCGGGATCAGCTCCGGCTGGCGGGCAGCGCCTTCCAGGAAGCGACCGCCGAGGATGCCGATGCCCACCGAGGCACCCAGGGCGCCCAGACCCATCATGAGCGCGCCGGCGATGTAGAGCAGAGCTTGGGACATTTCCATTTGGAGTTCTCCTATGTCAAAGGTCGGGATACGGAAAAATCGATCAATGGTGTTCCTGGTGCGCCATGTCCAGATAGACGATGGTGAGCGTCATGAAGATGAAGGCCTGCAGAGTGATGATCAGTACGTGGAAGACCGCCCAGGCCCATTGCAGCACGCCGCCGGTGAGGAACATGACGGCGCCGCCCGAGAACATGAGCGCGATCAGGATGAAGATCATCTCGCCGGCATAGAGGTTGCCGAACAACCGCAGGGCCAGCGACACGGGTTTGGCGATCAGGTTGACGCCCTCCAGCAACAGGTTGGCCGGCATGCCCCACTTGCCGAAGGGCTGGAAGGCCAGCTCGCCGAAGAAGCCGCCCACCCCCTTCATCTTGACGCTGTAATAGAGGATGAGGATGAACACGCCGATGGCCATGCCGAAGGTGGCGTTCGGATCCGTGGTCGGCACCAGCTTGAAGTAGGGCAGTCCGAGCGCCCCCATCAGGCCGGGTATCCAGTCGATGGGCACCAGGTCCATCAGGTTGAGCAGGAAGATCCAGATGAAGATGGTCAGCGCCAAGGGGGCCACCAGGGGATTGCGCCCGGTGAAGGAACCCTTGACGCTGCCGTCGATGAACTCCACCACCCACTCGACGAAGTTCTGCAGCCCGCCGGGCACGCCGGAAGTGGCCCTGATGGCCGCCTTGCGGAAGAAATAGAGGAAGACCACGCCGAGCAGGACCGACATGCCCAGGGTGTCGAGATGGATGGCCCAGAAGCCCATGGCCTTGGCCTCGGCGGCGCTGTGGGCCAGGCCCCAGGTGCCGTCCGGATGCTGGCCGTATACCAGGTTCTGCAGGTGATGCTTGATGTACTCCGCCGAGGTGTGCGCTTCGCCCGCCATTTCCAGTGAGTCCCCAATCACTTACACACATCCGTCCGGACCGCCGCCGCGATCACCCAGGCCAGCAGTCCGACAACAAACCCGGCCAACATCGGCGCGGCCTCGAGCTTGAATCCTCCCAGCCCGAGCGCCAGCCAGATACCGACCACAAAGAACCGCTCCAGGCTGGAGCGGTAGAACGACTTCAGGTGCCGGGCGGTATCGCAGTGGTAGTCATGTCCACCCTGCCGATGACGCCAGACCAACAACATCGTGTTCGCCAACGCCGCGGCGCCACCATACAGTGCCGCCCACCCGGCGGCCGGCGCCGCCCAGAGACCGATGCTCAGGGCCGTCAGCATCACGACCAAGCCTTGTACGGTCGCCGGAAATAACATTGATTAGACGATAATGATATATAAATTAGCGCGATTAATGCAATCATCAAAGCGATTGATCGTTTTACCGATCAGGCAATGCCCGCTCCATACCGCAGGTTCGCGTACCAACAAGGGCCCGAGCGAGCCGCAGAGGTCAGTCACGGAGCCGGCCGAGGATGCCGTCCAACTGGTCGAGATCAGAAAATTCTATGGTCACCCGTCCGGCGCCCTTGCGGTTGGCTGTGATACTGACCTTGGTGCCCAGGGTCTCGGACAACTGCTCTTCGAGTCGCAGCACGTCGCGGTCCTTGGCCGTCACCCTGGCCGGCTTGGGGTTGAGCAGACGGCTCACCAGCCGCTCCACCTCCCGCACCGACAGCCCGCGGCGGGCCACCTCGTGCGCCGTTTCGGTCTGGCGGGCGGCAGACAGAGGCAGCAGGGCGCGGGCGTGACCCATCTCGATCTGACCGTCCAGCAGCATTGCCTGCACGGGTTTGGCGAGATTGAGCAGGCGCAGGATATTGGTCACCGCCACCCGCGAGCGGCCGACCGATTCGGCCACCGCCTGGTGTGTCATGTCGAATTCCTGGATCAGGCGCTGCAGACCCTGGGCCTCCTCCAGCGGGTTCAGGTCCTCGCGCTGGATGTTCTCGATCAGGGCCATCTTCAGGGCCACGTCGTCCGCCACCTCGCGCACCAGCACCGGCACCTCGCTGAGGCCCGCCAGCTGGCTCGCCCGCCAGCGGCGCTCGCCGGCGATGATCTCGTAATGCCCGCCGTTGACCGCCCGCGCCAGGATCGGCTGCATCAGGCCCTGGGCGCGTATGGATTCGGCCAGTTCGGACAGTGCCGCCGGATCCATGCGCGTGCGCGGCTGATACTTGCCGGGCACCAGGCTCTCCACCGGCAGCGTCAGCAGACGCTCGCCCTCCCGCGTCTCGCCGGCCGACAACAGGGCGTCCAGCCCGCGCCCGAGTCCTTTCAGTTTGGCCATGTCTAGCTTGTCTCCTTGCTGCGATGTTGTCGGCGGGCGATGAATTCCTCGGCGAGCTTGAGGTAAGCCTGGGCCCCCTTGGAACTTCGGTCATAGGCCAAAGCCGCCAGCCCGTGGCTGGGTGCCTCGGCCAGGCGGACGTTGCGCGGGATCACCGTATCGAAAACCTTGGCGCCGAAATGCCCCTTCAACTGGTCGGACACCTGCTGTGCGAGGGTGTTGCGGGGATCGAACATCACCCGCAGCAGGCCCTCGATCTCGATCCTCGGGTTGATACCAGCCTTGACCTTCCTGATGGTGTTGACCAGGTCCGTGAGCCCCTCGAGGGCGAAGTACTCGCACTGCATGGGGATCAACACCGCGTCCGCTGCCGCGAGGGCGTTGACGGTGAGCATGCTCAGCGCCGGCGGACAGTCGATCAGGACATAGTCGTAGCGTCCGTTGAGCGCGCGCAGCTCATCCTTGAGGCGGGTTTCACGCTGGGCGATGCCCACCATCTCGACCTCGGCACCGGCCAGGTCGCGGTTAGCCGGCAACAGGTCGTAGCCGCCATGCGAGGAACGCTGGATCACGTCCGAACTCCCGGCCTGGCCCAGCAGGACGTGATAGACGGTCCTGCCCAGCCCCCGCTTGTCGATGCCACTGCCCATGGTGGCGTTGCCCTGGGGGTCCAGGTCCACCAGCAGCACACGCTGCGCCAGATGCGCGAGGCCGGCGGCCAGGTTGACCGCAGTGGTGGTCTTGCCGACGCCGCCCTTCTGGTTGGTGATGGCGATGATGCGGCTCACTGGACCACCCTCAGGTCGCTGCGCGACCCCCTCCCCGAGGGAGGGGGAGCGCCCCCTTCGGGCGGCCGGGCGAGGGCACTCATGCGCAGCGCTCCAGGACGAGGAGATGGCGCTCGGCCGCCAGCGTCGGCACCCGGAGCCGGACGTCGCGCGCCACCCGGACGCCCTTGAGCTGGGCGATTTCCTCGTGCGGATACACACCCTTCATCGCCAGCCACCGCCCGCCCTCGGCCAGCAGGTGGTCGGTCAGGCGCACGAACTCCGCCAGCTCGCTCAGGGCGCGGGAGATGACGCGCGGGAAACACAGTGCCGGCCGATGGTCCTGGGCGCGGGCGTGCACGATCTCGACGTTGGTGAGCCCCAGCTCGATGGCGGCCTGCTGCAGGAATGCGGCCTTCTTGTGACTGGACTCGAGCAGTGTGACCTGCAGCGAAGGCCGCGCCACGGCCAGCGGGATACCCGGCAGGCCGCCGCCGCTGCCCACGTCCAGCAGTCGGTCGGCATCCACATGCGGCAGCACGGCAAGGCTGTCGAGCAGGTGGTGGCTGAGCATGCGTTCGGGTTCGTGGATGGCGGTGAGGTTGTAGACCTTGTTCCATTTGACCAGCAGGGCCAGGTAGTCGAGCAGCCGGCCGTGGGCGACCTCGTCCAGGTCGAGGCCCGATTCCACCAGGCCGGCTTGCAGCAGCGCGCTCAGGTTCATGCCGACTTCTTTCTCGCCAGCTCACCGCGCTTGATGTGGACCAGCAGCACGGAGATGGCCGCCGGCGTGATGCCCTGCACACGGGCGGCCTGACCCAGCGTGACAGGACGCACCTGGCTCAGGCGCTGCCTCGCCTCCATGGACAGGCCGGTGAGTTGCATGTAGTCGAGATCGGGCGGCAGCGGGGTTCCCTCGTGCAACCGGTGTCGGGCGATCTCCTCGCGCTGACGGGCCACGTAGCCGGCATACTTGGCCTCGATCTCCACCTGTTGCCGGATTTCGGGGTCCGCCACCGCCTCGCCGGCGCCGGGCAGGGACATGATGGCCGCATAACCCACCTCCGGGCGACGCAGCAGGTCGAACAGGCTGTGTTCGCGCTCGATCGGCTGTCCGAGCACCCTCGTGGCCTCCGCAGCGGGCAGTATGTTGGGATTGACCCAGGTGGATTTGAGCCGTTCGGTCTCGCGCGCGATGGCCTCCCGCTTGGCCTCGAAGCGCGCCCAACGTCGGTCGTCCACCACCCCGAGCCGGCGGCCGGTCTCGGTCAGACGCTGGTCGGCGTTGTCCTCGCGCAGGCTCAGGCGATATTCGGCGCGGCTGGTGAACATGCGATAGGGCTCCGACACTCCGCGCGTGGTCAGATCGTCCACCAGCACCCCCAGGTAGGCCTCGTCGCGGCGTGGCCACCACGGCTGCCTGTCGCGCACCTGGAGGCCGGCGTTGATGCCCGCCAGCAGGCCCTGCGCCGCCGCCTCCTCGTAGCCGGTGGTGCCGTTGATCTGACCGGCGAAGAACAGCCCGCGGATCGCCTTCGTCTCCAGCGATGGCAGGAGTCCGCGCGGATCGTAGTAGTCGTACTCGATGGCGTAGCCCGGGCGCAGGATGTGGGCGTGCTCCAGTCCCCGTACCGAGCGCACCAGCGCCAGCTGCACGTCGAAAGGCAGGCTGGTGGAGATGCCGTTGGGGTAGTACTCGTGCGTGTTCAATCCCTCCGGTTCCAGAAAGATCTGGTGCGACGCCCTGTCGGCAAAACGCTTGATCTTGTCCTCGATGGAGGGGCAGTAGCGGGGGCCGACCCCCTCGATGACCCCCGTGTACAGCGGTGAGCGGTCCAGGCCGGCGAGGATGATCTCGTGCGTGCGGGCGTTGGTGTGCGCGATCCAGCAGGGCAGCTGGCGAGGGTGCATGGCCGCATCGCCGATGAAGGAGAACACCGGTGCTGGATCGTCCCCAGGCTGCCTGGTCAACACCGAGAAATCGATGCTGCGGCCGTCGATGCGCGGCGGCGTGCCGGTCTTGAGCCGACCGACCGGCAGGGCCAGCTCCTTCAGCCGGGCGGCCAGGCTCACCGCGGGCGGATCGCCCATGCGCCCGGCCGGGAAGTTTTCCATGCCGACATGGATCAGGCCGGCCAGAAAGGTGCCGGTAGTCAGCACCACCGCACGCCCCCGGAAGACGATGCCGAGCTGCGTGCGCACGCCCGCCACCCGGTCGCCCTCCAGGACCAGGTCGTCCACCGCCTGCTGGAACAGGGTGAGGTTGGGCTGATTCTCCAGACGGCTGCGGATGGCCAGCTTGTACAGGCTGCGGTCGGCCTGGGCACGGGTGGCCCGCACCGCCGGACCCTTGGATGAGTTGAGGATGCGGAACTGGATGCCGGCCTCATCGGTGGCCAGGGCCATGGCCCCGCCCAGCGCATCCACCTCCTTGACCAGATGACCCTTGCCGATGCCGCCGATCGAAGGGTTGCAGGACATCGCCCCGAGGGTGTCGATGTTGTGCGTGAGCAGCAGAGTGGCGGCGCCCATGCGCGCGCTGGCCAGGGCCGCCTCCGTTCCGGCATGGCCGCCGCCGACCACGATGACATCGAATTTGTCTTGATAGATCATTGACTTATCCGCTTGTCCGCCCGGCCATAAAAGGCCGGAATCATACGCGAAGCGTGCGCAGGCTCCAACTGTTTCACGTGAAACGCCGCGCCCGGCACAGGATGTTCGTCCAATCGCCTGCGTCGAGTCATGGTCCAGATACCGGCATGAAACCAAAGCGGCCGTGCCCGATGTCTCGCCCGGCATTGCCTCAGGCATGTGCATACAGCTTGTGATACAAGCCCCCCCGCGCCATGAGACTGTCATGATCGCCTGCCTCGACGATGCGCCCGTTCTCGAACACCAGTATGCGGTCGGCCTGGCGCACGGCGGAGAGCCGGTGAGCGATGATCAGCGTGGTGCGGCCGCGCAAGAACTCCCTGAGCGCCCCGTGCACCGCCCGCTCGGTCTCGGTATCCAGGGCCGAGGTGGCTTCATCCAGGATCACCACCTTGGGATCGGCCAACACCATGCGGGCGATGGCCAAACGCTGGCGCTGACCCCCGGACAGGCGCACGCCACCTTTGCCCACCACGGTGTCGAGGCCCTGCGGCATGTCCTCCACCACCGACTTCAAGCGGGCGATCTCCAGCGCCTGCCAGAGGCGGGCGTCGTCGAAGTCCCGGCCCATGTTCAGATTGTCCCGCACCGTGGCGTTGAACAGGACCGGATGCTGCAGCACCACGCCCACGTTGTCACGCACCGTCGGCCAGCCGATATCCTCCACCGGTACATCGCAGTATAGGATGAGCCCGCCCTGAGGCGGATAGAGCCCCAGCAGGGCCTGCACCAGGGTCGACTTGCCACCGCCCGAGGCACCCACCAGCGCCACCTTCTCACCCGGTTTGATGTCCAGATCGACGTGGTCCAGGACCAGCTCGCCGTCGCCATAGGCGAAGCTCACCCCCTCCAGGCGCAGACCCACGGTCTGTCTGCCCGCAAAAGGATTCTGCCGCGCCTGACCCTCCTGCGCAGGACGTAGCGACAGCAGTGTGTTGATACGGCCCATGGCGGCATTGGCGGCATACCAGGCGTACTGAATGTTGATGATCTCCTGCACCGGGGACATCATGAACCAGAGATAACCGAAGACGGCCATCATCTCGCCGATGCTCAAGTCGGAGAACACCACCATCAGCATGGCCAGGCCGCGGAAGGCATCGAAGCCGGCCAGGAAGATGAAGAAGGACACCCGGTTCATGGCATCCGACTTCCAGGCGTAGGCCGCTGCGTGGGTACGGATCTCGGCCGCCTTGTCGGTCACGCGCGCCAGGTAATGCCGCTCCCGGTTCATGGCCCGGATCTGGGCGAGGGCGTCCAGGGTCTCGGCCAGAGTCTCCTGGAACACCTCGAAGGCCGAATTCTCCCGCTTCTTGAGCTCCTTTACGCGCTTGCCCAAACGGGTCGAGAACAGGATCACCACCGGGTTGAGCAGGAGGATGAACAGGGCCATCTGCCAATGCATCCAGAGCAGCACCGCTGCCACGCCGACGAGGGACAGCACCGCCACGAGAAAACCGGAAATGGACGCGCCGAGGAAGCTGTCTATGGCATTGAGGTCGGTGACGAAGTGTGAGGTCACGCGGCCAGAACCCAGGGTCTCGTATTCGGACAGGGCGATGCGCGAGAGCCGCTCCAGCATGCGGGCGCGTATGCGGTAGACCACCTCCTTGGACACCAGCGAAAAGGTCCTGGTCTGGATCACGTTCATGAAGATGGAGAAGAGCCGCAGGACCACGGTCAGGACCAGTGCCCACAGCACGAACAACACCGGGCCGTGCCAGGACTCCGGAAACCAGGGGCCGAAGGTACCGATGAACAGGCCAGGCCGGCCCAGCAGCACCTCATCCACCAGCAGAGGCAGGATGAGCGGCACCGGCACAGCCGCCAGCACGGCCAGGATGGCGATGACGTTGCCGCGCAGCAGGGCGGCCCGATGTTGGCGCAGTTCCGCCAGAATGGCCGGCCAGCTCAGGGCGCCCTGCGGGGTGTCGAGCACCTCTTGGGGGTGTTGCATGTTCGTCAATCCCGTAATCGATCCGTCACAAAGAGCCGCGCACGGACGCGGTGCGTGCCGCGATCCCGTCGAAGTACAAACATGGTGATGCGGCATGGTTCCTGCTTGTGTATGGATGTCCCAGCGTCACGATCAGGAGTCTGCCATGGCAACCGTCAATGTACAGCCGGCCCGCACCGAGCAGGTCTGTCCGGTACCGGCCCACGCATGCATCAGCGCAGTGGAGAGACTCTATCCGAGGATCTGCACAGGACTCGTGCAGATGTGGTTCCGCGAAGGGATCGACACCTACCTGAACAGCCTCATCCTCGATGATCGCATGGACAGGCAGGGTTTTCCCGTCGAGGTTTTCGACGAGTTGCTGTTCCTGTGCGAACTGCGCTGGGCCATGTGTCACGCGCAGCGCGTGGCCGAGGCTGGTCATCGTGACGGTGACGACTATACCTTCGGGACAGGCCACCCCGTGGTGTCACACAGCCGTACTCACCTGGCTGCAGATCGCTTGATGTAGCGAATGCCGGGGCGTCGACGCGCGAATCTGCGCCTAC
>CALHRD010000074.1 GCA_938038385.1 uncultured Burkholderiales bacterium | reverse complement strand
CTTCGCCGAGCCCCCAAACTTCTTCGACAAAATCGTCGTGATCGCCGCCGTCAGCGTCGTCTTGCCATGGTCCACGTGCCCAATCGTGCCCACGTTCACGTGCGGTTTCGTACGCTCAAACTTTTCCTTGGCCATTTTGCTCTACCCCTCAGCGCTAAAGGTTCACCCAACATTCATCCTACACGGCACTGCCCACTTCGATCTGGTGCCCATGGCGCGGATCGAACGCGCGACCTCTCCCTTACCAAGGGAGTGCTCTACCACTGAGCCACATGGGCGGCATATCCTTGACTCGCCTTGCTCTGCCTCGCAATCTGGAGCGGGTGATGGGAATCGAACCCACGTCATCAGCTTGGAAGGCTGAGGTTCTACCATTGAACTACACCCGCCTTCGGCCACGTTCAACGGCCACACTTCATCTTTCCCGGTCCGCCGGCACCGTTCGGCAATATGCGCCGAGCCAGCGAAGCGATCCGGTCATGTCCTCGATACTGGTGGAGGGGGAAGGATTCGAACCTTCGAAGGCAGTGCCGGCAGATTTACAGTCTGCTCCCTTTGACCGCTCGGGAACCCCTCCGCGAAAGCCGAGCATTATCCTAATCGCCCAGCGCGTTGTCAATGCAAATTCCAGGCCCGGACTCAGACATTGAACAGGAAATTCATGACATCACCGTCCTTCACGACGTATTCCCTGCCCTCGGAACGCATCTTTCCGGCCTCTTTCGCGCCCTGTTCTCCGCCACAGGCGATGAAATCCTCGTAGGCGATGGTCTGGGCGCGGATGAAACCCTTCTCGAAATCGGTGTGGATCACCCCGGCGGCCCGGGGCGCGGTATCGCCCTTGTGTATCGTCCAGGCCCGCACCTCCTTCACACCGGCCGTGAAATAGGTCTGCAGACCCAAGAGGTCGTAGGCGGCACGGATCACACGGTTTAGCCCCGGCTCGGTCAACCCCAGGTCCGCAAGGAATACCGCCTTCTCTTCGTCGTCGAGATCGACGATCTCAGCTTCCAGGGCGGCGCAGACCGGCACCACCGGTGCGTGCTCGGCGGCCGCATGGACCTGGACCCGTTCCAGCAGTGGATTGCCCTTGAGACCGTGCTCGTCCACGTTGGCCACATACATGGTGGGCTTGGCGGTGAGCAAAAACAGCGGCCTGAGCAGGGCCCTTTCTTCGTCATCGAGATCGAGCGCCCGCACCGGTCGTCCCGCGTTGAGTCCGGCCAGAGCCTTCTCCAACACCGCCACCAGGCGTTGGGCCTCCTTGTCGCCGCCGGCACGGGCCACCTTGGTGTAACGCGCCAGGGCCTTTTCGACGGTGACCAGATCGGCCAGGGCCAGTTCGGTGTCGATCACCTCGATGTCCGATACCGGATCCACCCGGCCCGCCACATGGACCACATTCTCGTTCTCGAAGCAGCGCACCACATGAGCGATGGCATCCGTCTCCCTGATGTTGGCCAGGAACTGGTTACCCAGACCCTCGCCCTTGGACGCACCCGCGACCAGGCCGGCGATGTCGACGAACTCGACGATGGCCGGAACGACCCGCTGCGGTTTAACGATCTCCGCCAGCTTCTGCAGACGGGGGTCGGGCACCTCCACCACACCCACGTTGGGTTCGATGGTGCAGAAAGGATAATTTTCGGCGGCGATCCCCGCCTTGGTCAGGGCATTGAACAGGGTGGACTTGCCGACGTTGGGCAGACCGACGATGCCACATTTCAGGCTCATGATTGATCCGGTGAGGGGTGGGGGGAGAGGGGGGAAGGGGATCTGGTATTCGCCCGCTGGACGGCGGCATTCCAGTCGCCCCGGCCGATGAGGGGCCACAGATCCAGGGCCCGCTCGATGGCGGCATCGATCTCGGTCCGTTCCTCGCGCCGAGGGGGCTTCAGGACATAGCCGACCACTTCGTTGCGCTCGCCGGGGTGGCCGATGCCTATCCTGAGGCGCCAGAAATCCTGGCTGCCCAGATGCGTGGCGATGTCTTTCAGACCATTGTGACCACCTAGTCCGCCGCCGAACTTGAGTCGCAATTGCCCTGGCGGGATGTCCAGCTCGTCGTGCGCCACCAGCACCTCTGCCGGCGGGATGCGATAGAACCGGGCCAGGGCACCCACTGCCTGCCCGGACCTGTTCATGTAGGTTTGTGGCAGCAGGAGCCAGACCCCTGCGCCGCGATCGTACCCTGCCAGACCGTGGAAACGGCTCTCCCTGGCCAGGCCGACACCCAGCCGGGCGGCAAGCCGCTCACAAAACCAAAACCCGGCGTTGTGCCGGGTTTCGGAATATTCGGCCCCGGGGTTGCCGAGGCCGACCACCAGTCGCGGGGCGGTCTGCATGCAGCGGGTTGCTCAGGCGGCGGGCCCACCCTCTTCCGCCGTGCCGCCCTCCTCGGCCTTGGCGCCGAGGATGGTGGCCACGGTGGGGTCCTCGCCGCGTTGCAGCAGAGGCAGTTCCACACCCGGCGGCAGCTTGACGTGGGACAGGTGCAGGGAGTGACCCGCGGCCAGATCCTTCAGGTCCACCTCGATGAATTCGGGCAGATCCTTGGGCAGGCAGACCACCTCCACCTCGTTCATCACATGGCTCATGACCCCACCCTGCAGCTTGACCCCCGGCGCGATGTCGCCGTTGAGGAAGTGCAGCGGCACCTTCATGTGCACCTTGTGGGTGGCGTCCACGCGCTGGAAATCCACATGCATGATCTGCTGCTTGTAGGGGTGTAGCTGTACGTCCTTGAGCAGCACAGGCTCCGGCTGCCCATCCACAGTGAGGTCCAGGACGGAGGAGTGGGACGCCTCCTGGCGCAGCACCAGGAAAAGCTCCTTGTGATCCATGGACACGGCTTGGGCAGGCTTTTCCCCGCCATAGATGATGCCGGGTACCCGGCCGGCACGACGCAGGCGGCGGCTCGCACCCGTACCCTGCGGATCGCGCTTGGTGGCATTAATTTCGAAATGCATCGGTTTCTCCTTGCGGTTGATGAACGACCGCCCGCGACCAGGCGGTCAGGGGTCAGGATACAGGTTCCAGGGGCCAGGATTCAGTATTGCATCGCTGTGACCTGTCACCTGTACCCTGCTATTCCATGAACAGGGAACTCACCGAATCCTCGTTGCTGATGCGGCGTATGGTCTCCGCCATGAGTTCGGCCACCGTCAGCACACGGATGCGGCTGCACTGCTTGGCATCCTCGCGCAGGGGGATGGTATCGGTCACCACCAGTTCGTCGAGCTGCGAATGGTTGATGCGCTCGACGGCGCTGCCAGACAAGACCGGGTGGGTGATGTAGGCCACCACACGGCGGGCACCATGCTCCTTGAGTGCGGCAGCGGCCTCGCACAGGGTGTTGGCGGTGTCCACCATGTCATCCATGATGATGCAGGTACGGTCCCGCACATCGCCGATGATGTGCATCACCTTGGCCACGTTGGGCTTGGGCCGGCGCTTGTCGATGATGGCCAGGTCGCAGTCCAGGCGCTTCGCGACCGCACGCGCGCGCACCACACCGCCGACGTCGGGCGAGACCACCATCAGGTCCTCGTAACTCTGTTTCCAGATATCCCCCATCAGGATGGGCGTGGAATAGATGTTGTCCACCGGGATGTCGAAGAAACCCTGGATCTGATCCGAGTGCAGATCCATGGTGAGCAGCCGGTTCACCCCCACGGCGGTGAGCATGTCGGCCACCACGCGGGCGGTGATGGGCACACGCGCGGAGCGCACGCGGCGGTCCTGACGGGCATAGCCGAAATAGGGGATGGCGGCGGTGATACGGCCGGCAGAGGCGCGGCGAAGCGCGTCCACCATCAGCATGATCTCCATCAGGTTGTCGTTGGTGGGCGTGCAGGTGGACTGCAGGACGAACACGTCCTTGCCGCGCACGTTCTCCAGGATCTCCACCAAGACCTCGCCGTCGGAGAAACGGCCCACCGTGGCGCGTCCGAGGTGGATATTGAGATGACGCACCACGTCCTCGGCAAGCCTGGGATTGGCATTGCCGGTGAATACCATCAGGCTGTCATAGGCCACCGCCGCACCCCGCAAACATCTTCACCACGCCCCAGAACACGACAACATCATGTAAAAGAAAAAGCGTGCGGCACCACCGCACGCTTGTGGGCGCCTATCCGACGCAGACCCTCGAATAGGCGATATTGGCTGGGGAGGTAGGATTCGAACCCACGCATGCCGGAATCAAAATCCGGTGCCTTAACCAACTTGGCGACTCCCCAAGCAACCCGTCAGACGTACTCGAACAGAGGGTGTCTGTCCAACCCGTCAGCAACAAAACCCGTCCAATCCGCCGGTCGCTTGCCAAACGCCTCCTCGGCGGCGGCACGATCCGGATAGGCCGCGAACACACACGCACCCGACCCGGTCATGCGCGCGTCGCCGTGCTGCCTGAGCCAGGCCAGATACTCACCGACGACGGGGTGTTTCGCGACCACCACCGGCTCCAGGTCATTATGCCCATAGCCCGGCGGAAGGGGCATGATTGTGATGGCTGGCGTATCTCTTGTCAATGTCGGCGACGCGAACACCTCTGCCGTGGAGACCTTCACCGGCGGCGTGAGCACCACGTAGCTGGCCGGCGCCAGGTCCAGCGGCTGCAGCCGCTCGCCCACGCCCTCCGCGAAGGCGCTGCGACCGTAGATGAACACCGGAACGTCGGCGCCCAGACCGAGACCCAAGTCCTGCAGTGCCTGCCGCGTGAGCCCCAGGCCCCACAGCCGGTTCAGGGCGATGAGCACGCTGGCCGCATCGGAACTGCCGCCCCCCAGGCCGCCGCCGAGGGGCAAACGCTTGTCCAGCCAGATGTCCGCGCCCAGGCGGCAGCCCGTGTGCAACTGCAGCGCCCGGGCGGCACGCCAGGTGAGGTCCCGCTCCGCCGGCACGCCGGGAAGAGGGGTGCGCAGATGTATGACCCCATCCGCACGGGCGGCTATGTAGAGAGTGTCACCATAGTCGAGGAAGCGGAACACGGTCTGCAGCAGATGGTATCCGTCCGCCCGACGTCCCACCACGTGCAGGAAGAGATTGAGCTTGGCCGGCGCGGGCCAGGCCTGGCCCTCCGGGATTTCAGGAGACATGCCGTAACGCTCCGGCCGTGACAGGTATGGCCTCATACGTGGAGAAAACGGTCATTGTGTCTGCCACGCATCCACCACCAGGCGGAATTCCAGCGTCTCGTCACGACGGGCGAAGATGCGGCCCGGTAGCCAGCGCTCGCCGTGAACCTGATAGCGGCCATACTCCAAACGCCAGCCGTCCTGTGTCAGGCGCGCCACCCGCCCCTCGCCGTTGCGCTCCAGTTGGTATGGAGAGCCTGGCCTTGGATGCGCGCAGAGCCAGTGCACCATACCGTCCACCGGCAACCGCACCCCCAGCAAGGAATCCAATAGCTCCTCCCCGCTGGAAGCATGGTAGGTTCGCCCTTCGGCGCTCTTGAGGGTCACCTGCCCGCCCTCCCGGCGCAGTTCCGCCACGCCCTGCCCCAGCGGAGAACTGAGCAGGATCTCGTCGCCGACCGGATCGTGCTTCCAGCGTATACCCCCCGAGAAGGACTGATCCTCGGTCCTGACCGAGACGCGCCCCTCCAGATGGAAGCTGCTCGGGGGCGGCAGCGTTTGCCCGCTGACATCCGGCAGTGGCGGCGTGTGCGGCAATTGCGCGCAACCGGCGAGCAGCAGTATGCCCAGCCACAAACCCGGGCACCTGCCGAACTCGACCCCCCGTGCGCAGGTGGGCTGAAGTCCGGCTTGCGCCGTTCGGTTCACGGCTGCAGACGACCCAGGGTCTCGCGCAGGCTTTCGTTGTCAGGATGCTCGCGCAGAGAACCCTGCCATATGCGCCTCGCCTCCTCGCGGTCGCCCCGGACCCACAGCGCCTCGCCCAAGTGGGCGGCGATCTCCGGATCGGGCCGCAGGGTGAAGGCGCGCTTGAGGTAGTCCACCGCCTCGTTGACACGCCCTGCCTTGAACAAGGCCCAACCCATGCTGTCGAGGATGAAGGGGTCTTCGGGCGCCAGCTTGAGCGCCTTCTCCAGCAATCCGATGGCCTCGGCGACCCGATCTGTCCGGTCTGCGAGGGTGTACCCCAGGGCGTTATAAGCGTGGGCATGGTCCGGCTTGAGCCGGATCAGCAGCCGAAGATCCTGCTCCAGGACATCCAGCCGGTCGAGCTTCTCCGCCGCCATGGCCCGGTCGTAGAGCAGTTCGGGCGCTTCGGGCATCGCTTCCAGCCCTCGACTGAGTACCTCGTAGACCTGTTTGTAATCCCGCGCTTCCCGCAGCATCTGCGCCTCGGCCTGGATGATCTGGACCCGATCCGCGTCCGTGTCCGCGGCCAGCCCTGCGAGCAGAGCGCGCCCCTCGTCGACCCGGCCCAGCTTGCCCAACACCACCGCAGCCTTGAGCCCGGCATCGAACAGGTTGCGGCCGTCCTGTACGCTGCGGTACCAGTTCAGGGCCTCCTCGTACCGATGTCTCGCTTCGCCCAGCTGCCCCAGGTACATCCTGACCTGGTCCCGGTCCACCTCGTCACTCGCCAGGGCCTCCTTGAGATAGCCCTCGGCGGCGTCCATGTCGTTCATCTGCATGGCCAGCAGGCCCAGCGAAACCAGGATATCGGGCTTCCCCTGGCCTTGGCCGCGCAAGGTCTCGAACTGGGCACGCGATTCCGGGAAACGGCTCATCCGGGCATATTGCCGGGCCAGGGCCAGCCGCACCTCACGGGCGTCGGGGTGCTGCGCGAGGAAATCCTGCCAGTAGCCCACGACGAGATCATCCCCCTTGCGCTGGAGGATCTGGCCTTTGAACAGGGCGACGTCCTCCCACCCCGGCTTGAGCCGCAAGGCCTCATCCGCCGCCTGCATGGCCCGTTCCGACTGACCGGCATGCCAGGCCACCTGCGCCAGCGCGTAGCTGGCTTCGGGAACCGAGGGAAATGACGCCGCCAGTTCGCTCATCAGGGCCAATACCGCCGGCTTGTCCTGATGGCGCAGAAGCGTCGCCGGCAGCTGCAGGAAAACCTCGCCGACGCTGCGCCCGCCGTGCTTCAGCAACCATTCGATGTGCGGTCTGGCGTCCTTGAGACGCCCCGAGTTGATGAGCAGGGAGACATACGTCTGTCGTGCCTTCGGCGAATCGGGATCGCGTTCCAGCCAGATCTGCCCGGCCTTTAGCGCATTCGCAGGCTTGCGGGCGAAGATTGCCACCTCCGTGGCACGCTGGGCGATGCGCGGATCGCGCGTCTTCATCGCCAGGTCGAGGAAAGCCTCGCTGGCCAGCGTCAGTTCACCCCGTTGGCCGGCAATTTCGCCGAGCAGGAACTGGTAGAGGATCTGCGGGCTGAGTTCCTGCCGCGCCGCGGCCGCAGCCGGCTGGGGCGTCTCGGACGCGGCTTGGGCCAGCCGCGGCGCTGTCGTGTTGGCGCAGGCGGTGATGGTCGTGAGGCCGATCAGAAGCGTGACGAAGGCTTTGAGGGTCATGGCATGTCCATAGGGTGTTGTCGTCATTATGCAAAAGGGCGCACGCGGGCGAAAGGTTTACCATCATTGTCCATAGATCGGATACTGCGGAAAAAATGCCCGAACTGCCCGAAGTCGAGACCGTCATGCGGGGGCTCAGGCCCCACCTGGAGGGGGTGCGCCTGGCCGGTGCGGTGGTACGCGATCACCGTCTGCGCTGGCCGGTGGCGGCCAGACTGGATGCGCGCTTGCGCGGCCAGATGGTTCATGCGCTGGGACGACGCGGCAAATACCTGCTGCTGGAACTGGACCGGGGGCAGTTGATCCTGCACCTGGGCATGTCGGGGAGTCTGCGCATCCTGATTCAGCCAACTCCCGCGGGCCCGCATGACCACGTGGATATTCTGCTGGAGGGCGGGGCCTGCCTGCGACTGCGCGATCCACGCCGCTTCGGGGCAGTGCTGCTGGCGGAAACACCCGGCCAGCATCCACTGCTCACACATCTCGGTATCGAACCGCTGGATGAGACATTCGATGGCAAGCGCCTGTATGACCTGACGCGGGGCAGGCGCACGGCCATCAAACAACTCCTGATGGATGCCCGCCTCATCGTCGGCATCGGCAACATCTATGCCAACGAGGCGTTGTTCCATGCCGGCATCGATCCGCGTCTGCCCGCCGGTCGCTTGAGTCGAGCGCGTTGCGTCAGGTTGGCCGACGCCATCCGCGCCACCCTGGAGCTGGCGATTGCGGCGGGGGGCAGCACGCTGCGCGACTTCGTCGACAGCGCCGGACGACCGGGCTATTTCCAGCAGGTTTATGCGGTCTATGGCCGCGCCTGCGAACCCTGCCGCCGCTGTGGTCACCCCATCGTGACCTTCCGCCAGGGCGGACGCAGCAGTTTCGCGTGCCCCGTCTGCCAGAAACGCTGATGCAGAACCGGGGCGGCCCCCCTAGTGCAAGACCCTAAAGCCGGAAGGACTGCATGCCGTTATGCTACATTGCCGAAAGACGGCAAGAGTACCCGCATCCATCGGAGGATCTATGAGCAATGCCACGCTCGCAGCGGAATTCGAGGCCTACAGCCGTTGGCGCAACCAACTGGCGGGCAGCATCATGGAATACCGTCAGTGGCTGGGCCGGGAGGACCTCAACGATTCCCAGCGTGATCTGCGCCTGCAGCAGCTCATGGACCGCCTGTCGGAAGACAAGCTGCACGTCGCCTTCGTCGCCGAGTTTTCGCGCGGCAAATCAGAACTCATCAACGCCATCTTCCTGTCGGACCTCAAACAGCGCCTGCTGCCTTCTACCGCCGGACGCACCACCATGTGCCCGACGGAGCTGCTCTACGACGCGCATCGCCCGCCACTGATCGAACTGCTGCCGATCGAGACGCGGGCCACCAACGCGACCGTGTCCGAATACAAGAATTATCCGGAGGAGTGGACGGTGGTGCCGATCGACGTCAACTCCAACGAGAGCGTCACCCAGGCCATGCAGGAGGTGTGCCGGGTGAAGACCGTCAGCCGGGAGGAAGCCACCCGCTATGGCCTGTTCGATCCCGAGAACCCCGAGGACAGCCTCAACCTCAACGAAGACGGCACGGTCAGTATTCCGGCCTGGCGCCATGCGGTGATCAACTTCCCCCACCCCTTCCTGGAAAAGGGGTTGGTGGTCTATGACACGCCGGGACTCAATGCCATCGGGGTGGAACCGGAGCTGACCTTCAACCTGCTGCCCAACGCCCACGCCGTGCTGTTCGTCCTGGCGGCGGATGCGGGCGTCACCAAGTCCGATATCGAGGTCTGGCGGGAGCACATCCAGCCCCGTGGCAAATCACGCGGCCGTATCGTGGCCCTGAACAAGATCGACGGCCTCTGGGATGAACTGAAGACGGAGGAGCAGGTCGACGCGGAGATCGAGTCCCAGGTCAGGAGCTGCGCCGAACTGCTCGGGATCGATGCCGAACAGGTCTATCCCGTCTCTGCCCAGAAAGGCCTGCTGGCCAAGATCACCGGCGACGAGCGGCTGCTGGCGCGCAGCCGGCTGACGGCTCTGGAACAGGCCCTGTCCGAGGAACTGATCCCCTCCAAGCAGGCCATCGTGCGCGACCAGACCGCCACCGAAATCGGCGACATGCTGGCCGGCACGCGTGCACTCTTGCTGGCACGCCAGCGCGGCATCGAAGAGCAGCTCTCCGAGCTCAGGGGCCTGCAGGGCAAGAACCAGGATGTGGTGGAACACATCATGCAGAGGATCGCCCAGGACAAGGAGACCTTCGAGCGCGGCCTGCAGCAGTTCCAGGCCCTGCGCAGCGTCTTCTCCCAGCAGAGCATCAAGCTTTTCTCCCACATCGGCAAGGACGTGGTCAAGGCGGAAGTGCGTTCGGTGCGCGAGGCCATGGAGGGCAGCCGCTTCACCAAGGGTATCCGCACGGCAATGAACAACTTCTTCATCCGCGTGGACGACCATCTGGACCAGGCCACGACTCAGGTGGAGGAAATCAACAAGATGATGGAAGCCATGTATGCCAAGCTCAACTCGGAGCATGGCATCCAGCTCATCACCATCCCGCCTTTCTCCATGCTGAAATACCGCAAGGAGATGACCCGCCTCGAGGCCACCTACAACCGTCACTTCAACACCCTGCTCAATCTCCTCACCACCGAGCAGCACACACTGACCGCCCGTTTCTTCGAGACCCTGGCCAGCCGTGTGGTGCAGGTCTTCGATGCCGCCAACCGGGAGGCGGAGAACTGGCTCAAGTCCATCATGTCGCCGATGGAGACTCAGGTGCGGGAGCACCAGATGCAGCTTCGGCGGCGGCTGGAGAGCGTAAAGCGCATCCACAAGGCGGCCGACACGCTGGAAGACCGCATCGTGGAACTGGACCAGGCGCAACGGGATATCCGGCGTCAGCTGCGCGAACTCGATGCCATCGACGGCGATATCACGCGCTGCATGGACGAAGACGTCGCGGAGCTGGCCCGGATCGCGGCCTGAATTCGTCCCATCGGGCGAAACGGCGCGGCATGCCGCGCCGTTTTGTTTGCGGATTTGCCCCGATGCGGCCTATTTCCCGGTAAGCCGGTGGTATTTCTCCATCAGCTGCTCCGGACTTTCGACGTAATCGGGATTCAGGGGGATGCAATCGACGGGGCAGACCTCCCTGCATTGGGGGGTGTCGAAATGCCCGACGCACTCCGTGCACTTGTTCGGGTCGATGACGTAGATCTCGTCCCCCTGTGAGATGGCCCCGTTGGGACATTCCGGTTCGCATACGTCACAGTTGATGCATTCGTCGGTGATCATCAGGGCCATGGTTTTTCCTCGGCTTTATTCACATGGGATGCAA
The DNA here is from genome assembly GCA_938038385.1 of uncultured Burkholderiales bacterium. Classification (GTDB taxonomy): domain Bacteria; phylum Pseudomonadota; class Gammaproteobacteria; order Burkholderiales; family Thiobacillaceae; genus JANWZL01. The sequence continues at coordinate 6,945 of CALHRD010000074.1, read as the reverse complement.
TTTTGTGGCCAGCCGCTCGGCGATCAAGGGGGCCACGAATGGGCGGACGTCCCCCCCCAGTCGGGCGATCTCCCGCACCATGCTGGCGGAGACGAACATGTACTGTTCGCCCGGGGTCATGAACACGGTCTCCAGATCGGGGTTCATGCTGCGGTTCATGCCCGCAAGCTGGAATTCGTACTCGAAGTCCGACACCGCCCGCAATCCGCGCAGCACCAGGCTCGTACCCTCACGGCGCACGAAGTCCACGAGCAGGCCGTCGAAGCCCGTCACCCGCACACCCGGCAGGTCCGCCAGGCTCTCGCATGCCATGGCGATGCGTTCCGCCAGGCTGAAGAAGGGGCGCTTGCTTGCATTGGCCGCCACCGCCACCACGACCTCGTCGAAGATGCGGGCCGCACGACGCACCAGGTCCTCATGGCCACGGGTGATGGGGTCGAAGGTGCCGGGATAGACGATCTTGCGCTTCAAGCAGGCTCCAGCAGGCAGTAGCGGGACGCTCCGGCATGCCCCTCGCGCAGCACACGCCACGCACTGAGGTCCGGCCGGTCGCCGAATTCGGCGTAGATTTTACCGCCCGCCGCCAGGCGTGTCGCGGCCCTGGCCAGTGCGGGAGGGAGCAGTCCGGAAGCGTAGGGCGGATCGAGCAGGATCAGATCGAAGCGACCGCATTGCCCCGCCAGGAAATCCAGGCCATCTGCAGTCACGATACGCACCTGCGTCGCCTCCAGTCGGGCAGCCTGTTCACGCAGCCTCTGCACGACCCGCGCGTTTTGCTCCACCATCACCACCTCCGCCGCGCCACGGGAGGCAGCCTCGAAACCCAGAGCGCCGCTGCCGGCGAAGAGGTCCAGACAGCGCTGACCGTCCAGGCGCTGACCCAACCAGTTGAACAGTGTCTCCCGCACCCGGTCGGGGGTCGGTCGCAGGCCGGGCAGGGAGGGGAAATCGAGCACACGGCTGCGCCAGGCGCCGCCGATGATGCGTACCCGGTTGGGTGTCCCCGAATGTCTAGCGATTTGCCGCATCGGGCTGTCCGCCAACGATGACCGTGTGCATGGCCTGCGGGCGGATGCGGCTGCGGAAGGCACGCAGGATGTCCTCCCGTGTCACGGCCTCCACCCGGCTGGCATAACTATCCAGCCAGTCCAGGGGCAGGCGGTAGAAGCCGATCACCGCCAGGTGGTCCAGGATCTTGCGATTGCTGTCCAGGCGCAGGGGGAAACTGCCGACGAGGTAGCTCTTGGCCTGGGCCAGCTCGGCATCGGTTGGCCCGTCGCGCAGGAATTCCTCCAGGGTCTCGCGCACCACGCGCACCGCCTCGGCGGTGGCCTCGCGCCGGGTCTGCAGCCCGATGGTGAACGGCCCCGCCTCCTGCATGGGCTGGAAGGCGCTGTAGGCGCTGTAGGCCAGCCCCCGCTTCTGGCGGACCTCGCGCATGATGCGGGAATCGAAGCCACCGCTGCCCAGGATGTAATTGCCCACGACCAGGGGAAAGAAATCCGGGTCGCCGCGTTTCATGCCCGGCAGGCCCAGATAGAGATGGCTCTGCGTCGCAGGGTGGGCGATGACCTGCTCGCTGCCCCGCCCGCCCGCCGGCACGGGAGGGATGGGCGGCGGCGCCTCGCCCGGCGGCAGGCCGGCCGTCAGGGCCTCGGCCAGGGCTTCGGCCTGCGCTCGACCGATGTCCCCCATGATGGCCAGTGTGGCATTGGCCGCGCGGTAATACAGGCGATGAAAGGCCATCAGGTCGTCCCGGTCGAGGCGCTCCAGGGCGTCGATCTCGCCGGCCTCATCCAGGGCATAGGGATGATCACCGAAGACCGCCGCCTGGAAGGCCTTCTCGCCCAGATACTGCGGTTTGGTCGACGCTTCCTTGAGACCCGCCACCGCCCTGGCCTTCTCCCGCGCCAGCACGTCGACCTCGAAGCGGGGCTCGGCGAGCACCGCACGCATGACGGACAGCGCCTGCTCGCGCTCCTTCGCACTGCTCAGGGTGCGCAGGCCGAAGCCCGCACGGTCCTGGTCGAAATGTCCGGACAGGATGGCGCCGACATCGGCCAGCCGCTCCGCTATCGCCTGCTCCGACCAGGTACCCGCGCCCAGATTCATCAGCCGATGCGTCATCCCGGCAAGACCCGAGCGTGCCCGTGTGTCGCGTGCGCTGCCGGCGGCGAAGGTCACGCTCACGTCGAGCATGGGCAGATCGCGGTTTTCCACGAAATAGACCCGCGCCCCGCCGGCCGTGGTCCAGTGCTGGATCTGCAAGCCGGCCCAGGCCGGCAGGGCCAGCAGCAGGACGATGCCAAGGACGTACTGCCTAGTGTAGTGTTTCACGCTAAGCGGTACTTTCAGAGCCCCCCAAAAACGCCAGGACAAGGCGCGGCGCGCAGGCAATAGCCATCCTATTGCCAAGCGGCGCAACGCGGTCATGGCGTTTTTGGGGGGCTCCCTCCGGGCGAGCCCCTGAGCGGCCATCCGCGGCGTTGCGCTTGCTTGAAATAGATTGGCTATTCCTGCGCAAGCGCGCCTTGCGGCTAACCGCTCAGGGACTCGCTGAAAGTACCGCTTAGCGTGAAACACTACACTAGCGGACATGGCGGTCTCCCGTCGTGTTGGCAACGGAGCGAATCGGGGGTGTTTCGATCGGCTGGGGATCAAGGCGGGCCAGGCTCAGGCGGTCGTCGGTGAGATACCGCCTGGCCACCTCCTGCACCTGCTCCGCAGTGACCTGGCGCAGCTTCTCGAAGCGCAGCGCCTGGTTGCGATGTCCCAGCCCCGCGCTCTCCCATTTGCCGATCTGCATGGCCTGGAAGAACAGGGAGTCCTGCTCGAAGACCTGGCCGGCGACCACCTGGGCCTTGGCCCGCTCCAGTTCCCGAACGTCCACACCCTCGCGCTGCAGACGCTCGATCTCGCGCCTCAGACCCTCGACCACCTGATCCAGCGACTTGCCCTCGGCAGCGGTCGCGCTCACGAGGAACAGGGCCGGTCCCCGCGATACCGGGTCGTAGCCGGCGCCCACGCCCACCGCCAGCCGTTGCTCCTTGACCAGCGCGCGCTGCAGGCGGGCAGAGGCGTGACCATCCAGTATGCCCTCCAGGATTTCCAGTGCGTAGGGCTCCCAGTCGTTCGCCGGATCCGTCAGGCGGGGGACGTGCCAGGCCAGGTAGACAGCCGGCAGTCTGGCCGGGGCCTTGACCGTGACCTGCCGCATGCCCCTGGGCTCCACCTCGTTGAGGGGCTTGCGTGCTGGCAGCTCACGCGCCGTGATGGTTCCGAAATGTTTCTCCGCCAGGGCGAAGACCGCCTCCGGCCGCACATCCCCCACCACCACCAGGGTGGCGTTGCTGGGGGTGTACCAGCGCTGGTACCAGTCGCGTGCATCCTCCAGACGCATGTGCCTGAGGTCGTCCATCCAGCCGATGACCGGATGCCGGTAGGGATGGGTCTGGTAGGCCGTGGCCATGAGTGCCTCGTACAACAGCGCCTGGGGATTGTCCTCGGTCCGCAGCCGCCGCTCCTCCATCACCACCTGGATCTCCTTGGCGTATTCTTCGGGGGAGAGGACCAGATTGGCCATGCGGTCCGCCTCCAGCCTGAGGGCAAGCTCCAGGCGGTCGGCCTGCAGGGTCTGGTGATAGACGGTATGGTCACGAGAGGTGAAGGCGTTTTCCCGGCCGCCGGCCGCGGCGATGAGGCGTGAGAACTCGCCGTCCGGCACCTCGGCCGTGCCCTTGAACATCATGTGCTCGAGCACGTGGGCCACCCCGGTCACACCGTAACTCTCATCCATGCTGCCCGCCCGGTACCAGACCTGACTCACCACCACCGGCGCCCTTGCATCGGTCTTGACGATCACCCGCAGGCCATTGTCCAGGGAACGTTCCGCCGTATTGGCAACCGCGCCTGCCGCCCAGACAGCCAGGGTTATCGCCCCGGCGGTCATCCATGCTCGCATCGTCATCCTTGCCATAGTCCTGCCATCGAAGGGGGCCATGATAAGATCATCGTGTTTGCAACGCACCCTCTGACCGCATCCCGCCGTGTTCGGTTTCCTCAAGCCAGGCAGCAAGTCCCCCTCCGCCACCGAGCCCGACACCCCGTCCGAGTCTGCCGTCCCGCCGCAAACAACGACCCGACCGGGCTGGACCCAGCGCCTCAAGGCGGGCCTGAGCAAGACCCGTCAGGTCCTCAACACGCCGGTGGGCGACCTGTTCCGTCGTCATGCCAGGATCGACGAGACCCTGTTCGAGGAACTGGAAGAGATCCTGCTCACCGCCGACGTAGGCGTGGAGGCCAGTGCATACCTGCTCGACGCCTTGCGCAAGCGGGTCAAACGGGACAAGCTCACCGACTCGGGGCAGCTGCGAGATGCCCTCAAGGACCTCCTGCTGGAACTGCTCGCCCCTCTGGAGTCCCCGCTCGACGTCACGCGCTCCCGTCCGTTCGTCATCATGCTGGCGGGCGTCAACGGCGCCGGCAAGACCACCACCATCGGCAAGCTGGCCAAACGCTACCAGGGCGAAGGACGCACCGTACTGCTGGCGGCCGGCGACACCTTCCGGGCGGCAGCGCGTGAGCAGCTCGCGGTCTGGGGCGAGCGCAACCGGGTGGAGGTCGTGGGCGGCCAGGGCACGGATCCGGCGGCGGTGATCTTCGATGCCGTGCAGTCAGCGCGCGCACGCGGCATCGACGTGGTGCTGGCCGACACCGCCGGACGGCTGCCGACCCAGCTGCACCTGATGGAGGAGATTCGCAAGGTGCGACGGGTCATCCAGAAGGCCGACCCCACGGCACCGCACGAGGTGTTGCTGGTGCTGGACGCCAACACCGGCCAGAACGCACTCGCCCAGGTCAAGGCCTTCGACGAAGCCATCCGGGTCAGCGGCCTGGTACTGACCAAACTGGACGGCACCGCCAAGGGGGGGGTCATCGCCACCCTGGCCCGCCGCGGCGCGCAGGCCGGACAGGTCATCCCGGTGCGCTACATCGGTGTCGGCGAAGGTGTGGATGACCTGCAACCCTTCCGCGCGCGCGAATTCGTCGACGCCCTGTTCGGTGACTGACGCCGGCATGATCGAATTCGACCGTGTCACCAAACGCTACCCCGGCGGCCATGAGGCCCTCACGGAGGTCAGCCTCAAGATCGCGCAGGGTGAGATGGTCTTTCTCACCGGCCACTCCGGCGCCGGCAAGAGCACCCTGCTCAAGCTCACCGCCGCCATCGAGCGGCCCACCAGCGGCCAGATCATCGTCAACGGCCAGAACATCAGCCGCCTCAAGCGGGCGGCCATGCCCTATTTCCGGCGCAACATCGGGCTGATCTTCCAGGATCACAAACTGCTGTACGACCGCTCCGTGTTCGACAATGTGCTGCTGCCCCTGCACATCCAGGGCCTCACCGGACACGATGCGGCCAAACGGGTACGCGCCGCCCTGGACAAGGTAGGCCTGCTCAAGCGGGAAAAGGCGCGTCCCATCACGCTCTCGGGCGGCGAGCAACAGCGCCTGTGCATTGCCCGTGCCATCGTCAGCCGCCCGGCACTCGTGCTCGCCGACGAACCCATGGCCAATCTCGATGACGCCTACGCCACCGACATCATGGACATGTTCCGCGCCTTCAACCAGGTCGGGGTCACCCTGGTGATCTCCACCCACAACCTGGACCTCATCCGCCGCTACGGCGGCCGCATGATCGCACTCGATCACGGCAAAGTGACCTCCTCATGAGGGCCTGGCTGATACAGAACTTGCACAGCCTGCGCACGGCCCTCGACCGGCTGACAGCGACCCCCATGGCCTCGCTGTTCACCATCCTGGTCATCGGCGTCGCGCTTAGCCTGCCGACCGGACTCTATCTCTTGCTGGCCAATCTCCAGAAGATCTCCGGCGTGGTCAACACCGAAACCGAAATCAGCCTGTTCCTCAAGCTGGACACCAGTCCCGAACAGGCCCGCACCCTATCGAACACCCTGCAGAAACGACCCGACATCCGCGCCGTGCGCTTCATCGACCGGGAGGAGGGGCTACGGCAATTGCAGGCGAACGGCCTGGGCGACATCACCGCCGGCCTGCCTGGCAACCCCCTGCCGCATACCCTCGTGGTGACCCCGCGCGCTCCGGACGCCGCCGGACTGGAGAGCCTGGCCGCCGAGCTCGCCAAGCTGCAACAGGTAGACCGCGTCCACATGGATGCCGAGTGGGCACGACGCCTGTCGGCACTGATGGGCCTGGGCCGCGACCTCGTGGCCATGCTCGCCGTGCTGCTGGGCCTGGCCCTCGCCGCGATCACCGGCAACACCATCCGGCTTCAGATCTATGCCCAGCGCGACGAAATCGAGGTGGCCCGCCTGATTGGCGCCACCGACCGTTTCATCCGCCGCAGCTTCCTCTATTTCGGCGCCATCCAGGGCCTGTCCGGCGGCATCGCCGCCTGGCTGCTCATCAGCCTCGCTGCCCTGCTGGTACAGGACAGCGTCAGCCAATTGGCCGCAAGCTACGGCACCAGCTTTCTCATCGCCGGACTCACCTGGCAGGAAAGCGGGATACTGTTGGCCACATCCACCCTGCTGGGGCTGCTGGGGGCCTATCTCGCCGTCGGCCATACCCTGCGCAGCCTCAATATCCCATGAGCGCGCATGGAGTCATGGCCATGCGCCCAGCCTCGCGATTCGCTCGTTCGACTCCATGGCACAAGCAGCCCATCATCCTAAAAACCTCAGTTGATCGCTCCTTGGCCCTCGACAGGCCGCATGGCGGCTGGCGTTTGTGCCTTCGGGATGGTTCACCCATTGGGTGGGCCGCGTCCAACTGAGGTTTTTAGGTTGAAGCGTTCGACCATGCCGCGGGTACTGCGGTGTCCTGGGCTTGGTCAGACGGTGCTCGATGCCCAGGGCCTGGCAGAGTTGGTCGAACGCATGCTCGCCGCTCGCCTGGCGGTCC
>CALHRD010000073.1 GCA_938038385.1 uncultured Burkholderiales bacterium | reverse complement strand
CTTCGACACGTAGAGCGTGCAGTCGGTCATCATCATCCATTTGTTGAGGGAAGCGACGATGTCCGGGTCCTGATGCGAGGCAAACAGGTATTTGAGCCGCTTGAACGGGAAATACTTGTTCATGGCCACGATCAGGGCGTTGTAGGTCATGTTGCCGGCCGGGTCGATCAGGGCGCCTTCGCCGTTGGTGACGATGAGAAACTGGTTGGCCTGCACTGCCGTGCTGCCCGTGTCGTCGACCAGATCGTTGAACATCAGGCAGGTATGCCGGCCATCGTTGTAGAGCTCTATGGTCATTTTCTTCCTTGCCTTCAGCACATAACCGACGTTGCAGGCTGGCGCATCCGTGACGACGCATGCTCCCGTCGGCAAAACGGCGGGTCACATCCAGCGTGTGTCGAGAAGACTCAATCCTGAATCCGTATCGATGCTGCCGATCGCCTTGTAGATCGAGGGGGAGCGGCGGCTGCATGGATCTACACAGCGGGCTTGAGGCCCGAGGTCGGGCACGGCATGCCGCCGCTCGCACCTGGGGCGCCCCCCAGGGATGCCCCAGCCGATTTCGGCCGCGTGTGGGGCGCACACCCTGTCCGGATACGCCAGCCAGCGCGTGCGCCCCACACAAGTGCTTCGGTCGACTGGTGAACTTGTGGTTCATAATACAAGGTCGGACTTCAGCCCGACACCGAACCCGTCGCACTGGAGCCCGGCTTGCACCGGGTTGGTCGTGATCAACAGGGATTCAGGTTTCGGACTTACGGGAGGGCGGTCTTGCAGATCAGCGGCATGGCCGCCAGATGCAGGGACTGCGCGTGCGGGTACTATGGCGTCTTCTTCTGCTCGTTCTCGATTCGGTCCAGCTCTGCCTCCATCTCCTCGTCGGACAGCGGCCGGTATTCGTCTTCGGGCGCGGCGGGGGGATGTTTCACCAGCCAGCCCGCTACCAGCAGACCAGCCTCGTAGAGCAGCCACATGGGGACGGCCAGCATGAACTGGGAGATGACATCCGGTGGTGTCACGATTGCAGCGATGACGAAGGCGCCGACGATGACATAGGGTCTGCCGTGGCGCAGCGTGGCAACCTCCACCACGCCCATCTTGGCCAGCGCCACCACGACGATGGGGACCTCGAAGGTGACGCCGAAGGCGATGAACAGGGTGATGACGAAATCCAGATACTTGTTGATGTCGGTCATCACCGCCACGCCCTCGGGGGCGATGCCCACCACGAAACCGAACACCACGGGGAACACCAGGAAATAGGCGAAGCACATGCCGATGACGAACAGCAGCACGCTGGCCACCGACAGGGGCAGGATGATCTTCTTCTCGTGGGCATAGAGACCCGGTGCGACGAAGGCCCAGGCCTGATACATGACGTAGGGCAGCGCCAGCAGGAAGGCGGTCATCATGGCCACTTTGACCGGCACGAAGAAGGGGGTGACCACCTCCGTGGCGATCATCTGCCCGCCCTGGGGCAGGGAGGCGAGCATGGGCTGGGCGAGCAGCGCGTAGAGGTCCTTGGCCCAGGGAAACAGGCAGACGAACAGCACGATCCAGGCGATGGCCACCCGCAGCAGGCGGTCGCGCAGTTCGATCAGATGCGAGATGAAGGTCTGTTGGTCGTCCATGCCGGCGCCGGGGTTCAGCTCAGGTTGCCGGTACCACCGCCCCTGCCAGGGCGGACAGGACAGGGCAGGGGCAGCAGCATTCGTCGTAGGCCCAATGCCGTGTCCATCAGGCGGGACGGTCTTGCTTGTCCGGCGCTGCAGCCGCGGCAGATTGTTCAGGTATCTCCCCACCCGTGGTCTGGGGCAGCGCGGTCGGCGCGTCGGCTGCCATGGACGCTGCCTTGCCGGTCTGCTCGGCCATGAGGTCCTCGTAGGCCTTCTTCGCCAGGCCGTCGTCGGTGGTGGACATGGCGGCCACCACCCGTTTCACCTGGTCCGCCTCCTGTTCGATCTCCCGACGTGTCTCGTCGGCCAGGATCTCGTAACGCTGGGCGGTCTCCTTCATCTCCTGCTGCAGCTTGCGCAGCTCCTCCAGCTTCATGTCCCGATCGATGTCCTGCTTGACCTGGGCCACGTACCGGTTGAGCTTGCCCAGCCACTGGCCCGCAGTGCGGGCCACCTTGGGCAGCCGCTCGGGACCGATGACGATGAGCGCCACGATGCCGATGACGAGCAGCTCGGTAAAGGCGATGTCGAACATCAGGGGTCAGGGTTCAGGAATCAGGGGTCAGCGATCAGGGTTTGGCAGACGGCGGCGGGCGACAGACTCAACTTCCGCCCTGGCCGGGTATCGGGTGAGCCCAGTGAGCGGGTCTGGTCGTCGCCAGAGACCCGGCACGCGTCAGCCCTGCTGCTTCTCCTTGACCTCACCCTCGATGGTGGTGCCGGACTCGCCCTGTCGCGGTAATTCCGCCGTCTTCTCGTCCTTGGTCTGTTCTTCCTTCATGGCCTGCTTGAAGCCCTTGACCGCGCCGCCCAGGTCGGCGCCGATGTTGCGCAGTTTCTTGGTGCCGAACACCAGCAACACCACGGCCAGGACGATCAACCAATGCCAGATACTGAAGCTTCCCATCGCGTTACTCCTCTAGAAAATGTTCCGTCCGGATCAAGGCGCTCACATCGGGCGCAAGGGTCCACCGCCGAAGACGTGCACGTGCAGATGGAAGACTTCCTGTCCGCCACCCGGGCCGGTGTTGATCATGGTCCTGAAACCGTTGGTCAGACCCTGCTCCCGCGCCAGCCGGGGTGCCAACAGCAGGATGCGCCCCAGCAGTGACCGATGCCCCTCGACGCAGTCCGCCAGGGAGGCGATATGTGCCTTGGGGATGAGCATGAAGTGTACCGGGGCCACCGGCCGGATGTCATGAAAGGCCAGCACCTCGTCGTCCTCGTATACCTTGGAGCAGGGGAGCTCCCCCGCCACGATCCTGCAGAAGATACATTCGCTCATGCGCCCTCCTTGCGCGCTGCCTTTTCCTCGATGCCCGACACCCCTTCGCGCCGGGCCAGCTCTGCCAGCACCGCTTCGGGGCGGATGCCCAGATGGGCGAGCAAGACCAGGCTGTGAAACCACAGATCGGCGGTCTCGTGGATCACCTGGTCCGGTGCGCCGTCCTTGGCCGCCATCAGGGTCTCGGCTGCCTCCTCGGCCAGCTTCTTCAGGATGGCATCCAGACCCTTGGCGTACAGTTTTGCCACGTAGGAGGTCTGGGGATCGGCCGTCCTGCGGTCCTCCAGGGTGTCCGCCAGGCGGGTCAGGATGTCAAGCGGGTTCATCTTCTGTAGATCTCGTGCGGATCCCTGAGTACCGGTTCAACGGCCTGCCACTCGCCGTCCTGCAGCCGCTGGAAGAAACAGCTCCTGCGTCCGGTATGACAGGCGATGCCACCGACCTGTTCAACCTTGAGCAGGATCACGTCCTCGTCACAGTCGATGCGGATCTCCTTCACCTTTTGGACATGGCCGGATTCCTCGCCCTTGTGCCAGAGCTTCCTGCGCGAGCGCGACCAGTAGACCGCCTCGCCGCGCTCGGCTGTCTGCTTCAGGGCCTCGCGGTTCATCCAGGCCACCATCAGGATGTCGCCGCTCGTGGCATCCTGCGCAATCGCCGGGACCAGGCCCTCGTCGTTCCACTTCACCTTGCCCAACCAGGCCTCACTCATAGCGACGACAGCCCCCGGTCGCTGCTCGCACCGCACCCCGTCGCTTCGCGCCCGCCCGCCGACGGGGCGTGGGCACCTGTCTTGCGGCGGCCTGGCGACAGTTGATCATAGTCGCACCTCGACACCTTGGGCGGCCATGTGCCGCTTGGCCTGTTCGACGGTGTATTCGCCGTAGTGGAAGATGCTCGCCGCCAGGACCGCATCCGCCCCGCCTTCCTTCACGCCCTCGACCAGATGCTGCAGGTTGCCCACCCCACCGCTGGCGATTACGGGGATTTTCACCGCGTCGACGATGGTACGGGTGAGCCTGAGGTCGAAGCCGGTCTTGGCGCCGTCGCGGTCCATGCTGGTGAGCAGGATCTCGCCCGCCCCCAGGGCCTGCATGCGCTGCGCCCACTCCACGGCGTCCAGTCCGGTGGGCTTGCGGCCGCCATGGGTGAAGACCTCCCAGCGGGGATGCTCGCCATCGGCGACCTGCTTGGCATCGATGGCCACCACGATGCACTGGGCGCCGAAACGGTCGGAGGCCTCCTTGATGAGCTGTGGATTCACTACGGCGGCGGTGTTGATCGACACCTTGTCGGCACCGGCGTGCAGCAGCCGGCGCACGTCGTCGACGCTGCGCACCCCGCCGCCCACGGTGAGCGGAATGAACACCTGGGCGGCGACGTCCTCGATGATGGTGAGGATGATGTCGCGGTCGTCGGAGCTGGCGGTGATGTCGAGGAAGGTCAGTTCATCCGCCCCCTGCTCGTCATAGCGCTTGGCGACCTCGACCGGGTCGCCGGCGTCGCGCAGGTTGACGAACTGCACGCCCTTGACGACCCGCCCGGCGGTGACGTCCAGGCAGGGGATGATGCGCTTGGCGAGACCCATGCTCACTCGGCCATGCGGTATTCGGCCGAGCGGCCGTGCGCCTGTAGCCCCTCGCCATAGGCCAGCGCCGCCGCCAGCTCACCCAGGGTACGCGCGCCTGCGGGCGAGACCTGGATCAGACTGGAGCGCTTCTGGAAATCGTACACGCCCAGAGGCGAGGAGAAGCGGGCGGTGCGCGCGGTGGGCAGGACGTGGTTGGGGCCGGCGCAATAGTCGCCCAGGGCCTCGCAGGCGTTGCGCCCCATGAAGATGGCACCGGCGTGGCGGATGCGGGGAAGCAGGGCCTGCGGGTCCGCGACCGAGAGCTCCAGGTGCTCGGGGGCGATGCGGTTGGCGATGTCGGCCGCCTCGGCAAGGTCGCGGCAGAGGATGAGACCGCCGCGCCCCGACAGCGACTGGGCGATCACCGCCTGGCGCGGCATGGTCGGCAACAGACGCTCGATGCTGGCCTCGACCGCATCGAGGTATGCGGCATCGGGTGAGACCAGGATGGACTGCGCCAGCTCGTCGTGCTCGGCCTGCGAGAAGAGGTCCATGGCGATCCAGTCCGGGTGGGTGCCGCCGTCGCAGATCACCAGGATCTCGGATGGACCTGCGATCATGTCGATACCGACGATGCCGTACACGCGCCGCTTGGCCTCGGCGACGTAGGCGTTGCCCGGGCCGACGATCTTGTCGACCTGGGGTACGGTCTCGGTACCATAGGCCAGGGCCGCCACCGCCTGCGCGCCGCCGACGGTGAACACGCGGTCGACCCCGGCGATGGCCGCGGCGGCCAGCACCAGGTCGTTTTGCACGCCGTCCGGCGTCGGTACCACCATGATCAGTTCCCTGACCCCGGCGACCTTGGCGGGAATCGCGTTCATCAACACCGACGACGGGTAGGCCGCCTTGCCCCCGGGTACGTAGAGGCCGACTCGGTCGAGCGGCGTGACCTGCTGGCCGAGCAGGGTGCCGTCGGCCTCGGTGTAGGTCCAGGAGTGCTGCAGTTGTTTCTCGTGATAGATGCGGATGCGCTCTGCGGCCTCCCTCAGGGCGCGTTCCAGCCGCAGCGGTAGGGCCTGCTGGGCTTGGGCGAGCCGCGACGGCGACAGTTCCAGCGCTGCCATGCTCGTCGCCTGCAGGCGGTCGAAGCGGGCCGTGTATTCGAGCACGGCGGCGTCGCCGCGGCTGCGCACCGCCGCCAGGATGTCCTGCACGGCGGACTGCACGGCGGTGTCGGTCGCGTCGGAAAAGGCGAGCAGGCGATCGAGCTGCCGGGAGAAATCCGGCGCGGCGGTGTCGAGGCGGGTGATCCGGAGGGAGGCGCTCATGACGGGTGTGACGGTCCGAAGTGTCGGATTATATGCTGATCGGCGGATTTCAGCCCGCCGCCCGGCGGAAGGTATCGATGATGGGCTGCAGGCTTGCGTGCTTGAGCTTGAGCGAGGCCTGGTTTACCACCAGACGGGAGCTGATCTGGGCGATCTCCTCGACGGCGACGAGATTGTTGGCCTTCAGCGTGCCGCCGGTCGAGACCAGGTCGACGATGACGTCGGCGAGCCCCACCAGCGGCGCGAGTTCCATCGAGCCGTAGAGCTTGATCAGGTCCACGTGCACCCCCTTGGCGGCGAAGAACAGGCGGGCGGTCTGCACGTACTTGGTCGCCACCCGCAGCCGCGCGCCGCGCCTGACTGCCGCCGCATAGTCGAAACCCACCGGCGTGGCCACCATCATGCGGCAGCGGGCGATGTTGAGATCGACCGGCTGATAGAGCCCCTCGCCGCCGTGCTCCATGAGCACATCCTTGCCCGCCACCCCGACATCGGCGGCCCCGTGCTGCACATAGGTAGGCACGTCGCTGGCGCGGACGATGATCAGGCGCACATCCGGGCGGTTGGTCTCGATGATGAGCTTGCGCGATGTCTCCGGGTCCTCCAGAGGCGTGATGCCCGCGGCCGCGAGCAGGGGCAGGGTTTCTTCGAAGATACGGCCCTTGGACAGGGCGAGGGTGATGCTCATGACTTCTCTCGTTTGACGACGGCACCGAGGGTGGCGAGTTTTTCCTCCAACCGCTCGTAGCCACGATCCAGGTGGTAGATACGCTCCACCGTGGTTTCGCCCTCCGCGACCAGGCCGGCGATCACCAGACTGGCCGACGCCCTGAGGTCGGTGGCCATGACCGTGGCGCCGGTGAGCCGCTCCACCCCGGTCACCACGGCGGTGTTGCCGTCGATGCGGATGTCCGCGCCCAGGCGGGCGAGTTCCACGGCGTGCATGAAGCGGTTCTCGAAGATGGTCTCGCGGATCACCGCCGTGCCCTCGGCCACTGCATTGATGGCCATGAACTGGGCCTGCATGTCGGTCGGGAAGGCCGGATAGGGGGCGGTGCGGATGGATACCGCCTTCAGGCGTTGCGGGGCCTTGAGGCGGATGGCCTCGTGGCCCGGCGTTTTCTCGCTGACGATCTCGCAGCCGGCATCCATCAGCTTGTCCACCACGGCATCCAGGTAGCCCGAGGAAGTGCCGGTGAGGCGGATGTCACCGCCGGTGACGGCCGCCGCGCACAGATAGGTACCGGTCTCGATGCGGTCGGGCATGATGCGGTGCGTGGCGCCATGCAGCCGCTCCACGCCCAGGATGCGGATCACATCGGTGCCGGCGCCGCTCACACGCGCCCCCATGGCATTCAGGCACTGGGCCAGGTCCACCACCTCCGGTTCGCGGGCGGCATTCTCGATCACCGTCTCGCCCTCGGCCAGGCAGGCCGCCATCATCAGGTTTTCCGTGCCGGTGACGGTGACCATGTCGGTGAAGATGCGCGCAGCCCTGAGCCGGGTCGCGGCGGCGTTGACATAGCCGTGGTCGACCCTCACCTGGGCGCCCATCGCGGTGAGGCCCTTGATGTGCTGTTCCACCGGCCGGGCACCGATGGCGCAACCGCCGGGCAGGGAAACGCGCGCCTCGCCATGCCTCGCCAGCAGCGGGCCCAGCACCAGGATGGCCGCGCGCATGGTCTTCACCAGCTCATAGGGGGCGGTCGGGTCGTGCAGACTGCCGGCATCCAGGCTGACCGTGTCCCCCTCGCGCGCTACCCGCACCCCAATCCGTTCGAGCAGCCGAAGCATGGTGCGGATGTCATTCAGCGCCGGGACATTGGTCAGGGTGACGGGTTCGCGGGTAAGCAGGGCAGCGCAGAGGATGGGCAGGGCCGCGTTCTTGGCGCCGGAGATGGCCACTTCGCCCGTCAGGCGTCGGCCGCCGGCGATGACCAGTCTATCCATTGCGTCGGGCCCATTCCTCCGGTGTCAGGGTCTGCATGGACAGGGCGTGGATATCGGCCTGCATGCGCTCGCCCAGGGCCTGGTAGACGCGTTGATGACGGGCCACCGGCAGCTTGCCGCGGAACTCGGCGCTGACGATGACGGCCTCGAAGTGATGGCCGTCGCCGGCTACACGCAGGTGCTCGCAGGGCAGACCGGCACGGATCCAGGTCTCTATCTGTTCGGGGGTTACCATTCGACGTTCGCTCGATGTGGGGTCAATGCCGCAGTTTATAGCCGCTTCTGAGCAGCAGCAAAGTCAGGGCCGAGAGGATCAGGACAAGGGGCAGCATCACCGCCAGCCCAAGCCAAGGGCTGACGTCGGACTGGCCGAAGAAGCCGTGGCGGAAGCCGTCTATCATGTAGAAAACCGGGTTCCAGTGCGAGATCGTCTGCCAGAAGGTGGGCAGGGAGTGGATGGAGTAGAACACCCCGGACAGGAAGGTGAGCGGCACGATCAGGAAGTTCTGTATACCAGCCAGGTGGTCGAACTTGTCCGCCCAGATGCCGGCGAGGATGCCGATACAGCTGAACACCGCGCTGGCGGTCAGGGCAAAGGCCAGCATCCAGACTGGATGCGCCAGCGGCAGGTCGGTGAAGACGAGCCCGACCAACCCCACGCCCAGGCCCACCATCAACCCGCGCGCCATGGACGCCAGCAGATAGGCCAGAAAGAATTCCCCGTACGACAGGGGCGGCAGCAGGACGAAGACGATGTTGCCGGTGATCTTCGACTGGATCAGGCTGGAAGAGGCGTTGGCAAAGGCATTCTGCAGCACGGACATCATGATCAGCCCAGGCATCAGGAAGGCGGTGTAGGACACGCCGGGGTAGACCTGTACGTGCTCCTCGAGCACGTGCGAGAAGATCAGCAGGTAGAGTAGCGCCGTGAGGATGGGGGCTGCCACGGTCTGCAACATCACCTTCCAGAAGCGCAGCAGTTCCTTCTGCAGCAGGGTGACGAAACCGAGCATGCCGTCCCTCGACCTCATCACGGCTGCCGCATCACCCGCAGAAAGACGTCCTCCAGGTCGGCCTGGGTGACGTTGAGTTCCTCGACCTGGATGCCTTCAAGGCGCAAGGCCGCCAGCATGGCCTCCAGCTCGCCGTAGTCAGGCAAGGCCAGGCAAAAGCGGTCGTCATCACAATCGATCAGCCGTCCCTTGAGGGCCTCGGGCAGCCGCGCCGGGCTGAGCCTGAGTTCGAGCCGCCGCTCGCTGTCGGCGCCGAGCAGGTGCTCCGTGCGGTCCAGGGCGACGATGTGGCCGTCCTTGAGCATGGCCACCCGCTCGCACAGGGTCTCGGCTTCCTCCAGGTAGTGGGTGGTGAGCAGGATGGTGTGCCCCTCGCGGTTGAGTTGCCGGATGAAGGCCCACAGACTCTGGCGCAGCTCCACGTCCACCCCGGCGGTGGGTTCGTCCAGCACGATCACCGGCGGCCGGTGCACCAGCGCCTGCGCCACCAGCACACGCCGTTTCATGCCGCCCGAGAGCCGGCGCATGTTGGTGTCGGCCTTGCCGGTGAGGCCCAGGTGGTGCAGCAGTTCGTCGATCCAGGCGTCATTGCGTCGCAGCCCATAATAGCCGGACTGGATGCGCAGGGTCTCGCGCACGGTGAAGAAGGGGTCGAACACCAGTTCCTGCGGTACCACCCCAAGGCGACGCCGTGCCTCCCGGTAGTCGGTCACCACATCGTGGCCCATCACCTCGGCCCGGCCGGCGGTTGCGCGGACCAGGCCGGCCAGTATGCTGATGAAGGTGGTCTTGCCTGCCCCGTTGGGACCAAGCAGGGCGAAAAATTCGCCCTGCTCCACTTCGAGATCGACACCGCGCAGGGCGTGAACCGTTCTGTAGCGCTTCTCCAGACCGCGCGCACGGATGGCGGCGGCCATGTCAGTTCCGCCCGGCCGTCCCGAAGGAACTGACCTCCCCCTCGGGGGGAAGCGAGCGCAGCGAGCCAGGGGGCCGTTCATCCCAGTTCCGCCCGGCCGTCCCGAAGGAACTGACCTCCGCCTCGGGGGGAAGCGAGCGCAGCGAGCCAGGGGGCCGTTTCATCCCAGGAGCCTGTCCGACTTGAGGCTGATCTACTGCGCCGGTGGGAAAAGCGATCCATTTTTCCCCGATTTCTCGCTGCATAGGCCAACTCAGCGCCTCGAAATCGTGAAAAACTGTCCTCGCCCTCCCACCCGGCTCGCTACGATCGCTCAAGTCCGACAGGCTCCTAGCGGATGAGTTCGCTCACGCCGTAGAGCTTGGCCAGGCTCATCAGGCTGTCGGGGACATTGCGAAACTCGAGCGTGCGTCCTGCGGCCAGGGCGTGCCTGCGCCAAGCGAGCATCAGGCTCAAAGCAGAGGAATCCACCTTCCCGGCATGGGTGAAATCCACCACACGGGCCCCATTGGCAATCTCATCTCTGCCTTGCGTCAACAGGTGCGAGGCATGCCCCAGGGTGAGGTCATTTTCCAGCAGCAGAACCTGGCCTTCCCTGCGCATGCTTCGAAGCGATCAGTTGGTCGTGGTTCGGTTGCGCCGTGCCAGCGCGGCGATGAGCCCGTCTATGCCCCCCTTGCGCACCTCCGAGTTGAAGGAGTTGCGGTAGACCGTGACCAGACTGACGTTGTCGACCAGCACGTCATAGACCTTCCAGCCCCCGGCCTGTCTTTCCATGCGGTAATCGATGGTGATGGGCGGCGCACCGGGCTTGCTTACCTCCGTGCTGACGGTCACGTCCTCGTCCCCGGGGCGCATGCGCAGGGGTTTGAAGTCGATCCTGTAGTCGGCCACGCTGGACAGCGACGCGGCATAGGTGCGTACCAGCAGGGCCCGGAACTCGTCGGTGAGCCGCTGCTGCTGCTCCGGGGTGGCCCTGGCCCAGTTTCTGCCCACCGCGAGCTGGGTCATCTGGCGGAAGTCGAAATGCGGCAGCACCTTGGCCTCCACCAGATCATAGATACGACTTGCATTGCCGGCCTTGATTTCCCGGTCCTGCTTGACGATCTCGATGACCTCATTGGTCGTGTTGCGCGCCAGCACGTCCGGTGCCAGCACTTGTGCCCCGGCGCTGGCCATACCTCCCAGGAGCAGACAGCACAGGCCGATTCGTAGGTAATTCCACATCGCTCTTCCAGTCATCAGGTTACGGCTCAGACTGACAATCTCGCGTCTCGACGGTTGTCCAGTCAAGGGGCCGATCCTTCTTCCTGCGCCCCGACACCTCCTTCCTCAGCCTTGTTGAAGAGGAATTTGCCGATGAGATTCTCCAGGACCACGGCCCCCTGGGTGATCCTGAGGGTGTCGCCGTTGGACAACATCCTGTCGGACCCGCCGGCATCCAGGGCGACATATTGTTCGCCGAGCAGTCCGGAGGTCATGATGGCGGCACTGGTGTCGGTCGGGAACTTATACTGGCTGCCCAGTTGCATGCTCACGATCGCCTCGTAGGTGGTGTTGTCGAAGCGGATGTCGACCACCCGCCCGACCACCACGCCGGCACTCTTCACGGGGGCGCGGACCTTGAGCCCGCCGATGTTCTCGAAGGCCGCCTGGATGGTATAGGTCTTGGCGGTCTCGAAGGCGCTGAAGCTGCCCACCCTGAGGGCCAGGAACAGGAGTGCGCCCAGACCGGCCGCGACGAATACGCCGACCCAGAGATCCAAAGTCGTTTTCTTCATGGACATGTCAGCTGGCTCCACGGAACATGAAAGAGGTCAGGACGAAGTCCCAGGCCAGGATGGCCAGGCTGGAACTCACCACGGTGCGGGTGGTGGCCCTGGACACCCCCTCGGCCGTCGGCGGCGCGTCGTAACCTTCGTACAGCGCGATGACGGTGACGACACCGCCGAACACCGCGCTCTTGATCACCCCATTGAGAATGTCGTCGCGAAAGTCCACCGCTGCCTGCATCTGGGACCAGAAAGCCCCCTCGTCCACACCGATGAGCACCACTCCCACCAGGTAGCCGCCAAAGATGCCCATGGCGGAGAACAACGCCGCCAGGAGCGGCATGGAGATCACGCCACCCCAGAACCGCGGGGCCACCACGCGGGCAATGGGGTCGACCGCCATCATCTCCAGGGCCGAGATCTGCTCTGTCGCCTTCATCAGCCCGATCTCGGCGGTCATGGCCGACCCGGCACGGCTTGCGAAGAGCAGTGCCGCCACCACGGGCCCCAGTTCCCGCACCAGGGACAGGGCTACCAGGATGCCCAAGGCCTCTTCCGAACCGTAGGTCTGCAGGGTCTCGTATCCCTGCAGACCGAGCACCATGCCCACGAACAGGCCCGAGACGAGGATGATGATCAGCGACAGCACGCCGGCGGAGAAGATCTCCTTGATCACCAGGTGCGGGCGGCGGAAGCAGGTACCGGAGTAGAGCAGGGTGAGAAAGAAAAAGCGCGTCGCCAGGCCCAGGCGCCAGACGGAATTGATCACCCGAGCGCCCATGCGACGCAGAATTGCGGCCACATGCTCAAGCATGGCCGAACCCCAATTCCTCGGCATAGGCCGGGGCCGGATAGTGGAAAGGCACCGGTCCGTCCTCCTCGCCATGCACGAACTGGTGTACATAGGGCAGATCGGAGTCGCGAATCTCCTGTGGGGTGCCCTGGGCCACGATGACCCCTTCGGAGATGAAGTAGACGTAATCGACGATCTTGAGGGACTCCTGCACGTCGTGGGTGACCACGAGCGAGGTCAGCCCCAGGGTGTCGGTCAGGCGGCGGATGAGATCACCGGCCACCCCGAGGGAGATCGGGTCCAGCCCGGCAAAGGGTTCGTCGTACATGACGAGCATGGGGTCCAGGGCAATGGCACGGGCGAGCGCAACCCGCCGGGCCATGCCGCCGGACAGCTCCGAGGGCATGAGATCCTGGGCGCCGCGCAGGCCGACGGCGTTCAGCTTCATCAGAACCAGGTCGCGGATCATCTCCTCCGGCAGGTCGGTGTGTTCGCGCAACTGGAAGGCCACGTTCTCGAACACCGACATGTCGGTGAACAGGGCGCCGAACTGGAACAGCATGCCCATGCGCCGTCTGAGCCGATACAAGGCCTGGAAATCGAGTTCCCCGACCGACTGACCGTCCACGATCACCTTGCCGAGGGTGGGCTTGAGCTGTCCGCCGATGAGGCGCATCAGGGTGGTCTTGCCGCAGCCGGAGTTGCCCATGATGGCGACCAGCTGACCGCGCCGGGCGGTCATGTTGATGCCCTGCAGGACCAGACGATCGGCATAGGCAAAGGAGAGATCGCGGATTTCGACGAGGTTGTCGGACACGGGGGGATGGGGACGGACGGCGTCGGTTGTTTTCGCCATTCTAGCGGAGCCGGGCAGGCCGGCTCAATCCGAGCTCCGCGGGGTGCCGCCTGCGGCGGCCCTCTACCAACCCATCAACTCGAGCAAGGTGCCCACCCGCTGCAGGCCGGCCAGGTCGGCGTCCAGGCTGAAAAGATAGAGGGGTTTGTCGCGTCGCTCTATCTCCTGGGCCAGGATCCTGAGTTCGGTACCGGCATCGAACCAGAGGATTCGGGGGTCATCCCTGTCCGTGACCATGCCCAGTCGCTCACCCAGGATGTCCGCTGCATGCAGGGCCGCGGACGGTGTCGGCCCCGACTCGAGCACGAAACGAAATGCGGGATGGCTGTCCTGCACCCATTGTGCCATCTGCGCATCGGTGGCCGACGACCAGTCGGCATGGGACAGGAAAACGGACCGGAACTGGGTGTTGTAATAGGCAAGCAGCCAGTCTTCCGGCAGGCCATCGGGGTAGAACACCGCATGCCAGGACGGGTGCAGCCAGCCCACCGCACCCAGAAAGACGGCACCGGCTTCAGTCGACATGGGGCGTCCGGGTCAGGGTCCACACTGCCGGAGGCCGGATGACCATAAAGACATATCGGGGAATCGATGCAAAACGGCAACGCCGGGCATCCAGGGCATGGAGATGTTGAGGTCTTACATTGACCATGAGTTTATGAGAATGTGATGATTTTCAAAACTTCGCGCGGCAGGTTCCGGTTTCGTCTGTAAACCCTCATGCCGCCGGATTTCACAAGCAGTCGTCATCATCCTGGTCTCAACCAGTTTTTGCCAATCTGAAGGAGCACATCATGAAAATCAAGACCCTGGTCACAGCCCTCGCCCTTTCCTCCCTGCCCATCCTGGCCTCCGCCCAGCAGGCCGCCGCTCCTGCCGAGCCGGCCAAGCCGGTGCCTCAGACCCCCGAGGCCTGGCTCAACCGGATGAGCGACTTCACCCAGAACATGTCCGCCTACAAGGACCCCAAGGTGTTCGTGCCCTGG
>CALHRD010000072.1 GCA_938038385.1 uncultured Burkholderiales bacterium | reverse complement strand
CGTGGGGGAGGGGAGGCTCGACCCTCCTCTCTCCCCGAGGGAGAGAGGCCGGGAGAGAGGGCGGGGAGGGGAGGCTCGACCCTCCTCTCTCCCCGAGGGAGAGAGGCCGGGAGAGAGGGCCGGAGGGATTGGGAGAGAGGGAACGGACACAGCGACAATTATGCTTCGGGGTGGCGTCGCCATGTCCGTTAGTCGAGAAGCTCGTGCGCGCCGTCGCAGAAGGGCGGGTTCGCCGTGTGCTTGCAGGCGCACAGCCAATAGCTGCCCTTTTCCTCGACCCTGAAGGCCAGCGGCTCGATGCCGGTGCCGGCGTGCGAGCCGTCGCAGAACGGCTGGGTCTTGGAACGCCCGCAGGCGCACCACCAGTATTCGCCCGGCTCCAGTTGGGCCTCGATGGGGGTTTTGCCGGCGACGACGGGCTCGCTCATGTCTGGATGCTCCTTGGATGGGGATAGTGGATAGGGGCCGTCGGGCGACGGCGTCGGCGATTATACCCGATCAAACTCGTCAGGAATTCAGGGCAGCGCCTGGCGCCAGGCGACCGCCTCCATGCCCAGATCCTGTGCCAGGCCGGGATGAATGACCTGGCCGCCGGCCAGGTTGAGGCCATAGGCGAAGCCGCTGTCGGCGGAGAAGGCGGCGCGCGGGCCGGCCGCCAGGCGCAGCAGATAGGGCAGGGTGGCCTCGGCCAGGGCCAGGGTGCTGGTGCGCGCGACCCCGCCCGGCATGTTGGGCACGCAGTAGTGCACCACGCCCTCCTCGACATAGAACGGTTCCGTATGCGTGGTCGGACGCGAGGTCTCGGCGATGCCGCCCTGGTCCACCGACACGTCCACCAGGGCGGCGCCGTCCGGCATGCGCCTGAGCAGCTCGCGGCCGATCAGCCTGGGCGGGCGGCGGCCGTGCACGTAGACGGCGCCGATGATCAGATCGGCCTCGGTCAGGCATTCCTCGACGTTGGTCAGGTTGGAGAAACGGGTCTTCAGCCGCCCGCCATAGAGGTCGTCGTAATGCTGCAGCTTGTCGAGGTTGCGCTCCAGCAGGGTGACGTCCGCCCCCAGGCCGATGGCCACGCGGGCGGCATTGGCGCCCACCTGGCCGCCGCCGATCACCACCACCCGCGCGGGGGGCACGCCGGGTACGCCGGAGAGCAGCACGCCGCGGCCGCCGTTACGCATCTCCAGGGCCTGCATGCCGGCCTGGATGGCCATGCGTCCGGCAATCTGGGACATCGGCGCGAGCAGGGGGGTGCGGCCGCGGCCATCTTCCACCGTCTCGAAGGCGATGGCGGTCACGCCGCCTTGCATCAGCGCGCGCGCCAGTTCCGGCGCGGCGGCGAGGTGTAGGTAGCAGAACAGGATCTGCCCCGGGTGGAGCAGGGGCAACTCCTCCGGCTGCGGCTCCTTCACCTTGAAGACCAGGTCGGCCGCGTAGACGGAAGCGGCATCCGGCACGACGCGCGCGCCGGCGCCCTGGTAGACCGCATCGGGAAAGCCGATGGCCGCGCCCGCGCCGCTTTGTACCCAGACCTCATGGCCGGCGCGGACCAGTTCCGCCACACCCGCCGGCGTGGCGGCCACCCGGTGTTCCTGTTCCTTGATCTCCTTGGGGATGCCGATGCGCATGTCGCCTCCTATGACACGCCTTACTGAACTTCGCGCAGGGCCTCCACGACCTCGCGCACCAGATGGGGTCCCCGATAGATGAGGCCGGTATAGAGCTGCACAAGGCTTGCCCCGGCGGCGATCTTGGCGCGGGCGTCCTCGCCGCTCAGGATGCCGCCCACGCCGATGAGGGGGATCTCGCCAGCCAGGGCGTCGCGGAACGCTGCCAGGACGCGGTTGGAGGCGGCCTTGAGGGGCGCGCCCGACAGCCCTCCGGCCTCCTGGCCATGTGGCAGGTGTTCGACGCCGGCGCGGGACAAGGTGGTGTTGGTGGCGATCACCGCGTCCAGACGATGCCGGCGGAAGAGGTCGGCCATGGCAACGATCTGGGTGTCGTCCAGGTCGGGCGCCACCTTGACCGCTACCGGGGTGTACTTGCCGTGCCGGTCGCTGAGCCTCTGCTGGGCCGCCTTGATGCGGCCGAGCAGACCATCGAGCTCCGCCGTGCCCTGCAGGCTGCGCAGGTTCTGCGTGTTGGGCGAGGAGATGTTGAGGGTGACGAAGCTGGCGCGGGCATAGAGCCTGTCCAGGCAGATCAGGTAGTCGTCCGCGGCGCGTTCGATGGGGGTGTCGAAGTTCTTGCCCAGGTTCACACCCAGGATGCCCCGGTAGGCGCAGCGCTCCAGATTGGCGAGCAGGTGGTCCACCCCCAGGTTGTTGAAGCCCATGCGGTTGATGATGGCCTCGGCCGGCGGCAGGCGGAAGACGCGCGGCTTGGGGTTGCCCGGCTGCGGCCGCGGTGTGACCGCACCCACCTCGATGAAACCGAAGCCCAGTGCTGTCCAGGCATCGATGGCTTCGCCGTTCTTGTCCAGCCCGGCCGCAAGCCCGACCGGGTTGGGAAAGTCGAGTCCCATCACCCTGACCGGCAGGGGCGGCACCGCGGGGAGGAAGGGCTTGAGCAGCCCCAGACGCTGCAGCCGGGCCATGCCGGACAGGGTCAGGTTGTGCGCAGTCTCGGGATCGAGCCGGAAGAGGAAGGGGCGCAGAAGGGGATAGAGGTCCATGGGCGGTTGAGAGAGAAGAGGCGAGATATGAGAGAAAAGATAAATGAAACGGCGTCGAGATCACTGAGGGCACACGTCACGACTTCTCAGCGCTCAGTGTCTTTTCTCTCGGGTCTGTTCTCTCTCATCTCTCCCCTACCTCCAGATCTCCACCCGGTTGCGGCCGTTCTCCTTGGCGCGGATCAGGGCCAGGTCGGCGTTGGCGATGGCCTCCTCCACCGGTTTCCTGGGGTGCATCTCGGCCAGACCGAAGGACGCAGAGACACTGATGACCTGTCCTCCTGGCAGCCGGATGGGGAGCTGGGCCAGGCCCTGGCGGATGCGCTCCACGACCTGGGCGGCGTCCTTCACCGGGGTGCCCGGCAGGCAGATGAGAAACTCCTCGCCGCCGTAGCGGTAAATGGAGTCGTATTTGCGCAGCACGCCGGCGGCGAAACGCATGCCCTGGCGCAGTACGGCATCGCCGGCGGGGTGGCCCAACTCGTCGTTGATGCGCTTGAAGCGGTCGAAATCCATCAGGCAGATGCAGCAGGGACGCTGGATGCGCATGGCGCGTTCCTGCTCCTCGCGCAGCTTGCCGAGCATGCCCCGTCGGGTGGAGCAACCGGTCAACGGGTCGGTGGTGAGCAACTCGCCGATGATGTCGAGCTGCAGGTTGCGCAGCCGCGTGTTGAGCCGCAGCGACAGATCGATACACTGGTCGTAGAGGTCCGGGGCGGGACGCCTGCCGTCGGCCACCTCCAGCAGGGCCAGACGGGCGGCGGCGTGCATGGCCTGCTGGATGGTCCCCAGTTCCTGGAAGATGGCGTATTCGGCCAGCGGATGCGGTTCTCGCGTGTAATACCACTGGCCGAAGGGTGAGCGCAGATGGGCTTCGGGGTGGATGTCGCCCTGCGGCAGATCGGAGCCGCAGACCAGCGCCCGGTTCAGCTGCTTGAACCAGGCCAGATGCGCCGCGATGATCACCTCCAGCTCTTCGGTCAGCTGCTGGATCTGGTCGCGTTCCAGGGGGAGGGGCATGGCCGCATGCTACGCTCGGGCGGAGTTGCCGGCAATAACGGCAGCAGGCTGTGATCCCTTATCCCCGGTCGCCTGCCGCTTGGGATCTCCCCGAATCCGTGTCGATGCTGCCGGTCGCCCTGTAGATCGGGCTTCAGCCCGACACCCAACCCGTCGCACCAGAGTCCGACCTACACCGGGTTGGTCGAGATCGACACGGATTCAGGATCTCGGGCTGCCGTTGCCTAGGCGCGCCAGCCGGCTACAATGCCGGGGTTCGCAGCAGGAGTCTTTTTCATGTCAGCCACATCCACATTCCCTGGCGCCGCCGGTCAGACCGAGCGGCGTGTCCATCACAAGGTGCGCGAGGTGTTCACCGAGGCCTGCGCCCTGATCGCCCCCAGCCTCGGCAAGGGCGGGATGCCGGATGCAAGCGCGGCCAGCATCCTGCGTCAGCGTTACCCCGAACTGTCGGCCCTGGAAATCCACGTCCTGGTCACCGCCGCCGTCCGTGCGCACGCGCAGCGCCCTTGACGGAAGCATGATTGTGTCGGGAAAACCAGCCATCCTCCGAGCATCAGCCCGAGCGGCGCGTACACCACCGCGTGCGCGCGGTGTTCACCCAGGCCTGCACCCTGCTCGCGCCCTTGCTGGCCGGTCCTGCCGCGACGATCTCCGGTTTCGACATGGCGCACATGCTGCATAACCGCTACCCCGAACTGACAGACGCGGAAATCCACGTCCTGATCAGCGCCGCCACGAACTACCAGCAGGACCGACCCCGAGCCGGCAGCAGCCGGCGCCATTCCTGACAGGCGCGGTCGCAGCCGGCCGCATGCACGCCAGACAGCCTGTGACACAGCCGGATTCCCCCATCCCTCTCGACGCCTACCGACCCTACTGGGCCAGGCGCTTCGGCGTCGCGCCCTTTCTGCCCATGTCGCGGGCGGAGATGGAGGCCCTGGGCTGGGACAGCTGTGATGTCATCCTGGTCACCGGCGACGCCTACATCGACCATCCCAGCTTCGGCATGGCGCTGGTCGGGCGTTTGCTGGAGGCGCAGGGCTTCCGCGTGGGCATCATCAGCCAGCCGGACTGGCGCAGCGCCGAGCCCTTCAGGGCGCTAGGGCGGCCCAACCTCTATTTCGGGGTGACGGCGGGCAACATGGATTCCATGGTCAACCGCTACACCGCCGACCGCAAGATTCGCTCCGACGATGCCTATACCCCTGGCGGCGAGCCACACCGGCGGCCGGACCGGGCGGTGATCGTCTATGCCCAGCGCTGCCGCGAGGCCTGGCGCGACGTGCCCGTCGTCATCGGCGGCATCGAGGCCAGCCTGCGACGCATCGCCCAGTACGACTACTGGTCGGACAAGGTGCGCCGCTCGGTGCTGGTCGACAGCAAGGCCGACCTGCTGCTCTACGGCAATGCCGAGCGTGCCCTGGTGGCGCTGACCCACCGCCTGGCGGCGGGCGAGCCGATCGACGCCGTCCGCGATCTGCGCGGCTCGGCCTTCGTCGTGCAGCGCGGCTGGTTGCCGGGGGAGGGCTGGGCCGAGGTCGATTCGCTCGCCCTGGATGCACCGGGGCGGCTCGATGCGCATCCCGACCCCTACGCCATGGCAGATGCGCCTGCCCGGCCATCCGTCAACGAAGGCGAGGCGCAGGCCTTACGCTTCGTGTCGCGCGAAGAGCGCCTCGCCGCCCGACGCGAGACCCGTTCGCACACCGTCGTGCGCCTGCCCGCCTTCGAGCAGGTGGAAAAGAACGAGGTGCTCTACGCCCACGCCTCGCGGGTCTTTCATCTCGAATCGAATCCGGGCAATGCGCGCGCCATCGTCCAGGCGCACGGCGACCGCGACGTCTGGCTCAATCCGCCGCCGATCCCGCTGACCACGCCGGAGATGGACTATGTCTACGGGCTGCCTTATGCCAGGGCGCCGCACCCGGCCTACGGGGACGCGAAGATACCGGCCTGGGAGATGATCCGTTTCTCGGTCAACATCATGCGCGGCTGCTTCGGCGGCTGCACCTTCTGCTCCATCACCGAGCACGAGGGGCGCATCATCCAGAGCCGCTCGGAAGGCTCGATCCTGCGTGAGATCGAGGAGATCCGCGACAAGACGCCTGGTTTCACCGGCGTCATCTCCGATCTGGGCGGGCCCACCGCCAACATGTACCGCATGGCCTGCAAGGACCCCAGGATCGAATCCGCCTGCCGACGGCTGTCCTGCGTCTACCCGGACATCTGCAGGAACCTCAATACCGATCACGCGCCGCTGATCCGGCTCTACCGCAAGGCACGCGCCCTGCCGGGGGTGAAGAAGATCCTGATCGGTTCGGGCGTGCGCTACGATCTCGCCGTCAAATCGCCCGAATACGTCAAGGAGCTGGCCACCCATCACGTCGGCGGCTATCTCAAGATCGCCCCGGAGCACACCGAGGAGGGGCCGCTCGAGCACATGATGAAGCCGGGCATTGGCACCTATGAGCGCTTCCGGCAGCTGTTCGAGAAGTATTCGCGGGAGGCGGGCAAGGAGCAGTACCTCATTCCCTATTTCATCGCCGCCCACCCCGGCACGACGGACGAGGACATGCTCAAGCTGGCGCTCTGGCTCAAGCGCAACAACTTCCGCCTCGACCAGGTGCAGACCTTCCTGCCCACGCCCATGGCCCTGGCGACCACCATGTACCACACCGAACTCAATCCCCTGCGCAAGGTGCTGGGCGGCCGCGGCCGCCGGGTGGCGGTCACCCGCCAGGGTCGCACACGGCGGCTGCACAAGGCGTTTCTGCGTTACCACGATCCGGAGAATTGGCCCCTGTTGCGTGAGGCCCTCAAGGCGATGGGTCGGGCGGACCTGATCGGCAATGGCAAGCAGCATCTGGTGCCAGCCTTCCAGCCCGTCGGTGCGGGTCGGCTGTCGGCGGGTGGACGCGCCGGGGCTTCGCGCACACGGCCACTCACCACGCGGGACAACCAGGGTGGCAAGCCGGGCAAGACCTGCCGGCGGGGGCGTTGAGCCCATCGCTGCTCCGAGGGGGCTCAGTTTGCCCTGAGCCGTTCCAGCCTGGCCTTGAGTTCGGGCATGACCGCCGCGGCGGCCTTCTCCCCTTCCAGGATTGCCAGGTGCCGGTCCTGGAAGTCGGTGCTGCTGACGGCCGCGGTCGCCGGACGGATGACCACGTCGGCCGCCTTCAGCTCGTGCCGGCTGATGGCCTGGCCCATGACCGCGAAGGTCTGCAGCAGCACGTCCAGCGTGCCGCCGGGCTTGCCGCGGCGGGCGACGCTGGAGATGTCGACGGCGATGACGAAATCGGCTCCCATGGCTCGCGCCGACTGGGCAGGCACCGGCGAGGTCAGGCCGCCGTCGACGTACTCCCGGCCGCTGATCTCCACCGGCTGGAAGACGCCCGGCACCGTACTGGAGGCGCGCACCGCCCTGCCCGTGTTGCCCAGGCGGAAGAGCACCATCTCCCCGCTCATGAGGTCTGTGGCCACGGCACCGAAGGGCCTGGCCAATTTGTCCAGCGGGCGCTCCTTCACCTTCTGGTTGATGAACGCCTCCAGGGCCTCGCCCTTCAGCACCCCGCGGTCGGGTAGGGTCCAGTCGGCCACCATGTTTTCCTTCATGTCCAGGGCGAGCTTCTGCAGATCGAAACCGCTCATGCCCGAGGCGTAGAGGGCACCCACCACGGATCCGGCGCTGGTCCCCACGACGATGTCCGGGACGATGCCCTGGGCCTCGAGGGCCTTGATCACGCCGATATGTGCGAAGCCGCGCGCAGCGCCGCCGCCCAGGGCGAGACCGATCTTCGGTGGCGGCTTGGGTGCGGGCGTCACCGTCGGTGGTGGTGCGGGCGGTGGGGTGGCACAGGCGGTGAGCAGCAGGGCGGTAAGGACGGTCAGCAGGCGCATGACGCATGAAGTCGAAGACGTGTGGCCCGATTATCCACGTCCCTGCGCATCCGGGTGAGCGCTGCGGCGATACAATCACGCGACCTGCTGCCACCGCTCCGCCGCCGGCGACCCCATGGCCCTGAAATCCACCATCTACAAGGCTGATGTCCAGATCGCCGACATGGACCGCAACCACTACGCAGACTATGCCCTCACCCTGGCCCGCCATCCCTCCGAGACCGATGAGCGGATGATGGTGCGGCTGCTGGCCTTCGCCCTGCACGCCGACTCCGCGCTCGGCTTCGGCCGGGGGCTGTCCACCGAGGACGAGCCGGACCTCTGGCAGCATGATCTGACCGGCGCGGTCCAACTCTGGATCGAGGTCGGCCTGCCCGACGAGAAGCGGCTGCGCAGGGCCTGCGGCCGGGCTGCGCAGGTGGTGGTCGTGGCCTACGGTGGCCGGCCGGCCGAGGTCTGGTGGGAGCAGAATCGGGCAACGATGGCGCGCCTCGACAACCTCGGCGTCGTCGTCCTGCCCGCCGGAACCAGCGCCGCCCTGACCAGACTCACCGGCCGTGGCATGCGTCTGCAGTGCAGCATCCAGGACGGCCAGGTCTGGCTCACGGACGGTGCCGAAACCGTCCATCTGGAGCCGGTCGTGCTCAAACGCGGGGCACGCTGATGCGGGCGGTGGCGTTCACGTTGCGGGGCGAGTACGTCGAGCTGTGCGACCTGCTCAAGCTCGTCGGAATCGTCGACAGCGGCGGCCAGGGCAAGGCCTTGGTGGCCGCCGGTTCGGTCAGCGTCGACGGTCGGTCCGAGACCCGTAAGACGGCCAAGATACGTGCCGGCCAGAGGGTGGACTGCGGCGATGTTCGCATCACGGTCCTTGCACCGTCATGACCATGGCCGCGACTGCCTATCCATCGACCTGTTGCGGACATAACATTCGCGCGTACACATCCATCCCCAGGAGACCCCCATGCCCCACCCCCTAGCCGGACAGCCTGCCCCCGCCGACAGCCTGATCGATGTCGAGGCCCTGCTCGAGTCCTACCACGACCGCCCCGACCCGGCCGACCCGGCTCAGCGCGTGGCCTTCGGCACCAGCGGCCACCGGGGCAGCGCGCTCAGGCGCAGCTTCAACGCGGCCCACATCCTGGCCATCACCCAGGCGGTGTGCGAGTACCGTGCGAGCCAGGGCATAGGCGGCCCCCTTTTCCTGGGTATGGACACCCATGCCCTGTCCGCCCCGGCGCAGCGCACCGCCCTGGAGGTGCTGGCCGCCAACGGTGTGGAGACCCATCTGCAGCGCGACGGCGGCCATACCCCCACGCCCGTGATCTCGCATGCCATCCTGACCTGGAACCGCAAGCACCCCGAGCTCAGGGCCGACGGCATCGTCATCACCCCGTCGCACAACCCACCCGCCGACGGTGGCATCAAGTACAACCCGCCGCACGGCGGACCGGCGGACACCGACGTCACGGGCTGGATCGAAGGGCGCGCCAACGCGCTGCTGGAACAGGACAACCGTGGGGTGCGCCGCCAGTCGTGGCCAGAGGCCCTGGCCGCGCCCAACGTTCATGCCGTCGATCTGATGACGCCCTATGTCGAGGACCTTGGCAACGCCATCGATTTCGAGGTCATCCGCCAGGCGGGTATCAGGATCGGCGTCGATCCCCTGGGCGGGGCGGCGGTGGCCTACTGGCGACCCATCGCTACCCACTATGGCCTGAACATCGAGGTGGTCAACGACCGCGTCGACCCCGCCTTCGGCTTCATGACCCTGGACCACGACGGCAAGATCCGCATGGACTGCTCCAGTCCCTATGCCATGGCCGGTCTGGTCGCGCTGAAGGACCGCTTCGACATCGCCTGGGGCAACGACGCCGATGTCGACCGGCACGGTATCGTCACGCCCTCACTGGGCCTCATGAACCCCAACCACTATCTGGCGGTGGCCATCCACTACCTGCTCACGCACCGGCCACAGTGGTCGGAAGCGGCGGCGGTGGGCAAGACCCTGGTCAGTTCGGCCATGATCGACCGCGTGGTGCAGGGCCTGGGCCGGCGTCTCGTCGAGGTGCCGGTGGGCTTCAAATGGTTCTCGCAGGGGCTGCTGGAGGGGCGTTTCTGTTTCGGCGGCGAGGAGAGCGCCGGCGCGAGCTTCCTGCGCCGCGACGGCACGGTGTGGACCACCGACAAGGACGGCATCCTGCTCGGCCTGCTGGCCGCCGAGATCACGGCGGTGACCGGACAGGATCCCGGCCGCTACTACCAGCGGCTCGCCGCGCAATACGGCGCGCCCTTCTATGTGCGCATCGACACCGCCCTCACGCCGGAGCAGAAGGCCGCCTTCAGGCACCTGACGCCCGAGCGCGTCACCGCCGCCACCCTGGCGGGTGACCCCATCACCGCCCGCCTCACGCGCGCGCCCGGCAACGACGCCCCCATCGGCGGGCTCAAGGTGACCACCGAGCAGGGCTGGTTCGCCGCCCGACCCTCGGGCACGGAGGACATCTACAAGCTCTATGCCGAGAGCTTCAGGAGCGAGGAACACCTGCAGACCATCGTGCGCGAGGCGCAGCAGATCGTCAGCGCCGCGCTGGCCGGCTGAGCGGGCGGCGGCGCTGCGGGTGGCGCCTGGCCGTGTCCGGCGGTAGGTCGGGTCGTAGGTCGGGCTTCAGCCCGACACCCGCAACCGCATCAATTCCCACAGTCCGAAGCCTGCCCGGCAACGGTTGCCTCTGCAACCACCCCACCATGCCAACCCGCCTCAGCGCAGCGGCAGTGTGAAGCTGAAGCTCACCGAGGGTTCGTGATGGTAAGGGGTGTAATAGGTCGGCCCGTGATAGACCCGGCGCTCGTACACCACGGGCGAGTCATACACCACCACGGGGGGCCGGTAGATCACGACCGGGGCGCGATGGATGATGACGGGCGGTCCATAGCCCGGGCGATGCGGTCTGTGCGCCCGCCAATGCCGTGCGCGACCATGATCGCGGTCATCGCGGTATTCCCATACGTGTCCGTCACGGTATTCCCAGCCGCGGCCATGATCGGCCTGGGCGGGGAGGGCGGCGGCCAGTGCCCAGGCGCCCGAGAGGGCGATCAGAAGGGGGCGGGCAAGTGCTTTCATGTCTGTCTCCTTGGCAGCGAGCCCGTTACGAGCCGCCTCCACCCGGGGCGGCGGCTGCCCGGTACTCGTACCGTAAGCCTAGGAGACGCCGGTTACCGGGACGTTTTCGAGACGTAACCAATTGTTTCGGCACCGTGCAGACGTTTGCTGCCGGGCGAGCCGGATATCTCCGTCATGATTTGCCGGCTGGCGTTGCGTCGTGCTTCGCAGGTCTATACGCCGGGGCGGATACGGTTTTCTACCTGGGCAGGGGGCCGCACTGGCGGATATAGGCTTTGCGCTCGCCAGCGGCGCGGCGCTGGCCCTTCTTCCGCGTCGAGTCCTCGTCGCGAGCCGGCGACTCCAGCATCCTTATCACCTCCAACTGGCGGGCGCAGGTCAGCGCCAGTTTTTCGGCTTCGGCCTCGCGTGCACGCCGCTGTGCCTCTTCCCGGTCCTCGCGCTGGCGCAGGCTCTCGGCTGCGGCGATGTCAGCCTTGGCCTGCATGCGGGCCTGGGCCATTGAAGCTGCGTCGGGCGCCGTCGCCGGCGGGGCGACGGGCAGCGTTTCGAAGTCGGGGGGACAGGGGGACGATTGGTAGAGTATGCGCTCGCCCTGCCGG
The DNA here is from genome assembly GCA_938038385.1 of uncultured Burkholderiales bacterium. Classification (GTDB taxonomy): domain Bacteria; phylum Pseudomonadota; class Gammaproteobacteria; order Burkholderiales; family Thiobacillaceae; genus JANWZL01. The sequence goes on along the minus strand of CALHRD010000072.1, from coordinate 11,163 downwards.
CATTTGCGCACCTCACCGGCTGGCGCCGGCAGGGCCAGGCAGATCAGCGTCAGAACCAGGACGATACGGGTGTCTGAAGACATGTCACGGCTATCCGGTCGAGTCTCACGATGATAGCCCGATGTCCGCGCATGCGGACATCGGCTGATGTCGCGGCGGGGGTGGATGTGCCCGCCGACGTCAGGGCCGGCTGACCTGATACCCGGCTGGGATCTCGAACAGTTCGTCCTTGAGGGCCGTTTCGGAGACGCGCTCATAGACCAGGCTCACGCGGGTGGCCATGCGGCGGGCCAGATTGGCCATGGGGCCATCGCCCTCGTAGTCGACCTGGATCTCGAAGGCACAGAGCATGCCCTTGGGCAGGATGCGGCGCAGAACCTCGTTCACGCCCTGCACCTGGGTGGTGGCGGCCAGACCCTGGGTAGGCACGCCGATGAAAAGGTCCTGGGCCGGGATGGACTTGATGAAGGGGTCGATATGGCGTTGCTCGCGGGTGTTGGGGGCGAGCCAGACCTGGCCATCCAGGTTCACCACGACCGGTTCCTGGCCCATGTTGCCGGGCAGGCTGGCCTTGACCCGATGCTCCACGCATTCCCAGGGCGTCAGGTCGTGTTTGCGGCCGGTGGGTGTCAGGTCGAGCTTGAGGTCCCTGCCCTTGGTTGCCCCTTTCTGCTCGCCCGTCTCGAACCGGCGCACCTCCGCCTGCCGGGAGAGGTGGTCGATGAAGGTCAGTTCCCGCTGCTTGAGGTCGTAGAGATAGGTATAGCCGCGTCCGCGCTCGGTCAGGTCGCGGCGCAGGCGGTCTTTCTTGAGGTAGAGCGCCTCCTGGCTGCGGTTCGGCCGGTTGAGGGCGGAAACCTGGCTGAAGCCATTGAGGGTCAGGTCGGCTTCGGCCGGCGTGACGATAGCCACCGCCATGGCAGCGGTCAGCAGGAGGGCGCCGAGATTGCGCCAGAGGACTCGTGCCACGGCCATTCCGCCCCTGGGGGCGGCAGCCGTTAGATAGCTCGGAAGGGGCGGGATCAACGGGGCCGGACGTGGGGTTAAGCTCATGGGCGCGGTCTGGCGCGTTCGTCGGGGTTGAGGTGGCGGTAAATTAGCATGAGTGGTCTCGGCGCCCACCAGTTCCATGTACCCAGCAGCTTGAGCGTCGACGGCACCAGCAGCATGCGCACGATGGTGGCATCCACCGTGACGGAGATGAGCAGGCCCAGCGCGGTGGCCTTCATGAACACTGCGTCCGCCGTGGCGAAGCTCGCCAGCACCAGACCGATGAGGAAGGCGGCGCTGGTGATGATCGGGCCGCTCTTCTGTATGCCCGTGGCCACCGCCTCGGTGTTGTCCCCCAAGGCGAGGCTGGCCTCCTTGACCCGGGAGAGCAGGAAGACCTCATAGTCGATGGCCAGGCTGAAGGCGGTGGCGAAGATCAGCACCAGCACGGTGCCGTCCAGCTGGCCCTGGGGCGTGAACCCCAGCAGCCCCGACAGGTGACCGTCCTGAAAGATCCAGACCAGACCGCCGAAGGTGGCGGTGAGCGACAACAGGTTGGCCAGTACGGCCTTGATGGGCAGGACGACACTACCCAGCATCAGGAAGAGCAGAACGAAAATGACGATGACGATGGTGGCGATCACCCAGGGCACGCCGGTGCGCAGGGCATGCATGTAGTCGACCTGGTCGGCGGGGAAACCGCCCACGTGCAGGCTCACCATACCGGGCGGTAGTGGGAGGGCGCGGATGCGTTGCGCAAGCTCCCGTGCGGCATCGGAGTTCGGTGGCGGCGTGTAGTGCACGAACAGCAGGCTTTGATCGCCGCGGGCGAACTGGTCCATTGCCGCTGCGGCCAGGGGAAAGTCCGCCGGATAGGTGTACATCAGGCGGTAATCCTCCAGCGACAGCGCCTCGTCCAGGGTGGCGAGCCCCACCACCCGATCCACGCCGGGCAATGACCGGAGCTCCTGGCTGAGGGTGTGCAGGGCGGCGAGGCCCACGTCCCGGTGGGCAGGCCCCTCTGTGCCGGCGACCAGCACCAGCGGAACGAGGTGGGCATCGGCAAACTCCCGCTCGATCGTCTCCTGCACCATGCGGCTCTCGACACCGATGGGCAGTGACTTGTGATCGGCCGGGCCCAATTGCAGATGGGCGAGGGGGAAACCCAGCGCCAGCAGGACGGTCGCCGTGGTCAGCAGCACGACGACGGCGTGCCGCATGACGTAATGACTGAAGGCATACCACCGCCGCCTGGCCTCCCGGCGCGCATGGCGGCGGATCAGCAGCGGCAGCGACAGCCGCTCGATGCGTCCGCCGAGGATGGCGAGGAGGGCCGGCAAGACCAGGATGGCGGTGAGCATGGCCACGCCCACGCCGATGGCCGCCGCCAGGGCCATGTTGTGGAAAAAGCGCTGCGGCAGCAGGAACAGACAGAGCACGCTGGCGGCCACCGTGCTGCCGCTGAAGGCGACGGTGCGACCGGCGGTCATCAGGGTGGTGGTGACCGCGTTGGCGTTGCCCCGCGCCAGTTCCTCGCGGAAACGGGAGACGATGAACAGACCATAGTCGATGGCCAGTCCCAGGCCGAGCATGGACACGACGTGGGTGGCATAGACGCTCACCGTGGTCATTTCCCCGAAGGCCTTGAGCAGGGCCGTGCCGATGACCACCGTACAGCCGCCGATGACCAGGGGCAGGGCGGCGGCCACCAGCGAGCCGAACACCCAGATCAGCGCGGGGATGAGCAGCAGGAAGCTGAGCCATTCCACCCGTGGCACGTCCCGCTCGAGCGCCTCGCGCATGTCGACATAGGTGGCCAGTTCGCCGCCGAGGCGGATGTCGAGCTGGCGGTGGTCGGCGAGCTGGGCGCGCAGACGCTGGAAGGCACCCACCCCCTCGTCCTGCCCGCGCGGCAGCCACACCAGGGCGAAGGTCAGGTCACCGGCCGCGTTGCGCAGGCGCCGATCGCCGGAGTCGTAATAACTCTCCACACTGCGTACGTCAGGGTTGCGCGTCAGCCCCTGGATGACGGCCTGCACGGCTTGCCGGAAGGCGGGGGAATCGACGTCGGCGTCCAGCCCCGGCCTCGCCCGCATGAGCAGGATGACCGGCGTCTCGTCGCGGCCGAAGCGCTCGCGCAGCGCAGAGCGCGCATGCGCCGAATCGCTGCCCTGGATCTCCCACCCCGGTGCGGGGATGAGCCGTTGCAGGGCATCGCGGCCGTAAAAGGCGCTGAGCCCCAGCAAACACAGGGCCAGGACGACGAATGACCAGGGGGATCGTTCAATCAGGCGGCCCAGGGAATGGAACATGGCTGGCGGGGGTGGCTGGCAGGCCGACGATGATAACCGCGCCCGCGCCGCTGTGCTTGTTCCGCGAGCCGGGAGTGCAGGGTCGAACCGGTTGTGACATCAAACCATAGCCAGGATTGCCGATAAGGACTAACCTATGGACATGCAACCAAACCGCGCCCTCGACAGCAACCGTGACCGGATCGGCCCAATCCGGCTTCGCCTCTTGACCGCACTCCTTGCGCTGGGACTTTTCAACCCGGTGATGGCTGCGCCGGCCGGCGGGGTGGACACGGCACCCGCCATCAGGGTGCAACTCATGAGTGATCCAGCTTCGCCGGAACCCGAAGTCAAACTGGACCCCATGGCCTCTCTGCGGGCACTCAGCGCCTACCTGACGCCGGACGACATCAACGAACTGTCCCTGTATCTGCGCGATGTGGTCGTCGACATCCTCAGGGGGACCCAGGATGCGACGCTGCCGCCCGACCTGGCCTTCAAGCTGGCAGTGCTGGAGAAGCGATTCCGGAAGGAAGGGGATGTCTACATGCAACAGGCCCTGCGCAATCTCGATCGGGACCTGAAGCGTTTCCTGCAGAGCCTGCCGGTTCCCGTCCAGCTGCCCGAGTTGCGGGCCGGGAACGGCGACTAGCCCGATCCCCGGGGTCGAGACGCCGACCGTGCCCCAGTTCAGCCCGCAGGTCGGGCCGCAGGTCGGGCCGCAGGTCGGGCTTCAGCCCGACACCCGCAACTGACGGGCCTGGCAACCTCCCGCTCTCAATGTCCCCGCTGCTCGATCCCGCACCAAAGGTGATCCATTGCCGCGGCGTGCAGGGCGCAGAGGCCACGCCAGTGCGTCGGTAATCGCCCAAACACTGCGCCTAGCGGCTGATCGGCTTGTAACGTAGCCGCCTCGGCCTGGCCCCTTCCTCGCCCAGGCGTCGCTTCTTGTCCGCCTCGTATTCCTGGTAGTTGCCGGCGAAGAAGATCCACTGCGAGTCGCCCTCGGCGGCCAGGATGTGGGTGGCGATGCGGTCGAGGAACCAGCGGTCGTGGCTGATCACCAGCACGCAGCCGGCAAATTCCAGCAGGGCATCCTCCAGCGCGCGCAGGGTCTCCACGTCCAGGTCGTTGGAAGGCTCGTCGAGCAGCAGTACGTTGCCGCCCTGGATCAGGGTCTTGGCGAGGTGCAGGCGGCCGCGTTCGCCGCCCGAGAGCTTGCCGACGATCTTGCCCTGATCGGCGCCCTTGAAGTTGAAGCGGCCGAGATAGGCCCGGCTCGGCATCTCGAAGCGGCCTACCGTCAGGATGTCGCGGCCGTCGGCCACCGCGTCGAACACCGTCTTGTCGTCGGGCAGACCCTCGCGCGACTGGTCCACCGAGGCGATCCTGACCGTCGGGCCGATGACGATCTCGCCGGCATCGGGTTGCTCCTTGCCCTGAAGCATGCGAAACAGGGTGGACTTGCCGGCGCCGTTGGGGCCGATGATGCCGACGATGGCTCCGGGGGGGACGGTGAAGGACAGGTCGTCGATCAGCAGCCGGTCGCCATAGCCCTTGCTGACGTTGTGGAACTCGATCACCTTGTCGCCCAGACGATCGCCGGGTGGGATGAAGATCTCCTGCGTCTCGTTGCGTTTCTGGTACTCGACCGTGTTCATCTCCTCGAACCGCGTCAGCCGGGCCTTGCTCTTGGCCTGACGCGCCTTGGGGTTGCTGCGCACCCATTCCAGCTCCTGGCGCATGGCCTTCATGTGCGCGTCGATCTGCTTCTGCTCGGCTTCCAAGCGCGCCTCCTTCTGCTCCAGCCAGGAGGAGTAGTTGCCCTTCCAGGGGATGCCGTGGCCGCGGTCCAGCTCCAGGATCCACTCGGCGGCATTGTCGAGGAAATAGCGGTCGTGCGTGACGGCCACGACGGTGCCGGGAAAGCGGGCGAGGAACTGCTCCAGCCACTCCACCGACTCGGCGTCCAGGTGGTTGGTGGGCTCATCGAGCAGCAGCATGTCCGGCTTCTGCAGCAGCAGCTTGCACAGGGCGACGCGGCGCTTCTCGCCGCCGGACAGGTGCTCGATCCTCGCCTCCCAAGGTGGCAACCTCAGGGCGTCGGCGGCAATTTCGAGCTGGTTCTCGGTGTCGGAGCCTGCCGCGGCAAGGATCGCCTCCAGGCGCGCCTGCTCCTCGGCCAGTTTGTCGAAGTCGGCATCGGCTTCCGCATAGGCGGCATAAACCGCCTCCAGCTTGCGCTGCGCCTCGATCACCTCGCCCAGGCCGGATTCCACTTCCTCACGCACGCTCTTGTTGGGGTCCAACTGCGGCTCCTGCGGCAGGTAGCCGATGGAGATGCCGGGCTGCCACTGCACCTCGCCCTCATATTCCTTGTCCACCCTGGCCATGATGCGTAACACGGTGGACTTGCCCGAGCCGTTCAGGCCCAGAAGGCCGATTTTGGCGCCGGGGAAGAAGGACAGGGAGATGTCCTTGATGATCTGCCGCTTGGGCGGCACGGTTTTGCTCACGCGGAGCATGGACATGACGTATTGGGCCATGGGAGTCGTGTACCTGTTTTCAGAGCAGTTGGATGTCGCCGCCATAGCGGCCGATTTCGCGGTCGCCGGTGAGCAGCCTGAGCTGCTCGATACGGGCCTGGGCGATGAGCAACCGATCGAATGGGTCCTTGTGCAACGGTGGGAGTTGCGCCGTCGTCATGCCATGTTCCTGGGTCACGGACAACGGCCTCACACCTGAGTCCAGGGCTGCCGAGACCAGTGCGCTTGGAGACAGGGGTAGCATGCCCAACTCGAACTTGATGGCGACTTCCCAGACCGACGCTGCCGAGAGGTAGCACTCGGAATCGGCGATGAGGGCCTGCGCCCGTGCGTCCAGACGCGGATGGGCGCTGAGCCACCACAGGGCGACATGGGTATCCAGCAGCAGGGCAGCCATCACTTTCCACCCAGCAGCTCAGCCGCAACCGCTGCCTCGACCTCGGGCGCGAAAGCCGCGTCCAAGGCGGCCGCATCCAGTTTCAGGCTCCCCCAGCCACGGGTGCGCCGTGGCTCGCGGATGGGCACCAGCCGCACCGCCGGCACGCCGTGGTTGGCGATGATCACCTCCTCGCCGGCCAGGGCGGCTTTCACCAGGCGGGAGAGCTGGTTCTTCGCTTCGAGCATGTTGACTTGCATTGGGGTGTCTCTGGTCAGTCAGATGACGGCGTTCAGTCTATCAATCCTGGCTAACTTAGCCAAGTTTATGCGGCTGCAGCAGCTATGAGGGCGGGAGGATGCAGGATTTCGGCTTCGCCGCGGATGTGTCGTGGTTGGTAGGGTTAGGCGGATTGGGTCAACGGACATGGCGACGCCACCCCGAAGCATGAATGTCGCCTTGTCCGTTCCCTCTCCTCCAGCGCCCGGCTCTCTCCCGGCCTCTCTCCCTCGGGGAGAGAGGAGGGTCGAGCCTCCCCTCCCCCACGGGGGGCGGGGTCGGGGGTGAGGGATGGGGCGGGGAGCTTCGTGAGCCGGCTGCGCCGACTTTCACGCTACACACGATCATCCTGGGCTTGATACGCTCCCCTCTCTGGCTTAATCTTGACTTAGTCACATGACCAGACTAACAGGGGCTTGCATGAGTATGATCGTCAACGTACACGAAGCCAAGACGCATCTGTCCCGCCTCCTGGAACGTGTGCAGGCGGGCGAGGAGGTCATCCTCGCCAGGGCGGGCAAGCCTTGCGCCAAGCTCGTACCGATACCCGAAGAGGGCACGGGGCGCCGGCCGGGACGCCTCCAGGGCCGGGTCGGCGAGGACTTCTTCGAACCGCTGCCCGAGGAGGCGTTGCGGGCATGGGAAGGCGGCGCATGAGGCTGCTGCTCGACACCCATACCTTGCTCTGGTGGTTCACGGACGACCCCCGTCTGCCGTCCGGGGCGCGTGGTCTGATCGGCGACGAGGCCAACGAGATCCTGGTCAGTGCGGCGAGTGCCTGGGAGATTTCCACCAAACACCGATTGGGGAAACTCTCCGGTGTACCGGACGCGGCGGCGCGTTTCGCAGAGCTGGTCGCGGCGGACGGTTTTACCCACCTGCCCATGACCTGCCGTCATGCCCTGCGGGCGGGGGCCTATGACATGCCGCATCGCGATCCATTCGACCGCATGCTCGCGGCGCAGGCGGAATTGGAGGGCATTGCGCTGCTCACCCGCGATCCGGCATTCGGGCTGTTCCCGATCGACGTCGTCTGGTAAGGCTTGACCCCCGACCTGCTGCAAGCGCTGCACCCCACGGCCAACGCCGTCGTCTCGGCCTGCGCCGGCAGCGGCAAGACCTGGCTGCTGGTGTCGCGCATGCTCCGGCTGCTCATTGCCGGGGCCGCACCCTCGGATCTGCTGGCGATCACCTTCACGCGCAAGGCGGCGGAGGAGATGCGCGACCGGCTCTACCGCTGGCTGGAGACGCTGGCGGTGGCGCCCGAGGCGGAGGCGATCGGGTTCCTGGTCGAGCGCGGGCTAGACGCGGCGGCGGCGCGTGCGGCCCTGCCCGCGGCGCGCGGGCTGTTCGAGCGGGTGCTGATGAGCGTGCCGGGGCCGATGATCACCACCTTCCATGGCTGGTTCCTGCACCTGTTGCAGCATGCGCCGCTGCAGGCTCGCGGGCCGGCCAATCTGCTGGAGGACGCGGCCCTGCTCTTGCGCGAGGCTTGGCTGACCTATGCGCAGTCGCTCGCCGAGCGCGAGGGCAGCCCGGAGGAGCAGGCCTTGCGCGCCCTGCTGGCGGAATTACCCATGGCCAGCGTGCGCGGGCTGCTGTTCGCCTTTCTCGACCGGCGGGCGGAATGGTGGGCCTGGGCCGAGGGTCGGGCGGATGCCGTGGGCGATGCCCTGGCCGAGCTGGCGGCGATGTCGGGGGTGACGGAGGAGGAGGACGTGCCTGGCACCCTGCTCGCGGATACGGACTTCGTGCGCGGGCTGCGGGAATATCTGCCGTTGCTGGCGGGCAATGGTGTCGGGGTGAAGCAGGATGCGCAGCGGGCGCGGCTGTTGGAGGAGGCCCTCTCCCCCGGCCCCTCCCCCCGGGGGGGAGGGGTGTGTACCTCCAGCCCCGGCCCCTTCCTCCGGGGGGGAGGGGTGCGTGCCTCCACCCCCGACCCCTCCCTCGACGGGGAGGGGGGGCGGGGTGAGCATGCCCTTTGGGACGCCCTGCAAAGTGTGTTTCTGACCCAGAGCGGCAGCTTGCGCGTGCTCAAGTCCGGCAAGGCGATGATCGAACGGCTGGGTGCGGGGGGGGCTGCGCGCCTTGCCGCCTTGCACGCGGACCTGGGCGGGCGCGTCCTGGCGGCCCGCGAGCGGCTGGCCGACCAGCGCGCGCTGCGGCTCAACCGCTGGGCGCTCACCGCCGGTCTCGGGCTGCTCGAGCAGTATCAGCGGCTCAAGGCCGAACGCGACGTGCTGGACTTCACCGATGCGGAATGGGGCGCCTGGCGGCTGCTGGCCGACGACGAGATCGGCCCGGCGGTGCTGGCCAGGCTCGATGCCCGCTGGCGCCACATCCTGCTGGACGAATTCCAGGACACCAATCCGCTGCAGTGGCAGTGCCTGCGTGCCTGGCTGGATGCCTACGGCCTGGATGGCGGGCGGCCGACGCTGTTCCTGGTCGGCGACCCGAAGCAGTCGATCTACCGCTTCCGTCGCGCCGAGCCGCGCCTGTTCGGCGAGGCGGCGGCCTGGCTGGTGCGCGATTGGGGCGGGCTGTATCTGCCGCAAGACACCACACGCCGGCTCGCCCCGCGCGTGACGGCCTGGGTGAACGCGGTGTTCGGCGGACGCGCCGACTATCCGGACTTTCGGCCGCACGTTGCGCACGCGACCGGGCTGCCAGGGCTGTGCGAGCTGATCCTGGCGCCGCGGACCGCGGCTGATGGCGCCGGCGAGGCGGCCCCTCCCCCTACCCCTCTACCGGCGGCCGAGGAGGGCAGGCTGCGCGACCCGCTGAGCGAACCGCCTCCCGGCGACCCCGAGCCTCGCGCCGAGGAGGCGCGCCGCGTGGCCGCGCGCATCCGGGAATTGGTCGGGACGGTGGGCGTGCGCGACGGCGATGCGCTGCGTCCGGCCCGCTATGGCGACGTCTTCGTGCTGGTGGCCTCGCGCACCGGACTCGAAGTGTTCGAGGACGCCCTGAAGCGGGCGGGCATTCCCTACGTGGGGACGCGGCGCGGCGGGTTGCTCGACACCCTGGAGGCCGCCGACCTCATGGCCCTGCTCGCCTGGCTGGTGGGGCCCGCCAACGACCTGGCCCTGGCCCAGGTGCTGCGCTGCCCCCTGTTCGCCTGCAGCGACACGCATCTGCTGGCCCTGGCCGGGCGCACCGGGCCGCACTGGTACGCGCGGCTATTGGCCTGGGCCGAAGAAAGCCCGGCGCCCGAGCCGGTGCGCCGGGCCGCGAACCTGCTCGCCGGCTGGCTCGCCGAAGCCGGGCGCGTGCCGGCGCACGATCTGCTCGACCGCATCTTTCACGAAGGGGAGTTGGAGGCACGTTATGCCGCCGCCGCACCGCCGCATCTGCGCGCTGGCGTGCTGGCCAACCTGCGCCGCCTGCTGGCCCTGTCGCTCGAATTTTCCAGCGGCCGCTACCCGAGCCTGCCGCGTTTCCTGGACGAGTTGCGGGCGCTGCGCGACCGCGCCGGCGACGAGGCCCCGGACGAGCCGCCGGCAGCCGCCGGCGACGCGGTGCGGCTGCTCACCATCCACGCCGCCAAGGGCCTGGAGGCGCCCATCGTATTCCTCATCAAGGCCGACGAGACGGGCCAGGAGCGCGAGCATTACGGCGTGGCGCTGGACTGGCCGGCGGACGCGGCCCGGCCGCGCCACTTTTCCCTGCATGGCACGAGTGCGTGGCGCGGGCGGGCGCGGCAGGCGCTGTTCGAGCAGGAGCGTGCCCTGGCCGGGCGCGAGCGCCTCAACCTGCTTTATGTGGCCATGACGCGGGCAAGCCAGGTGCTGGTAGTGAGCGGCCTGGACGACGCCAGACCGGGAAGCTGGCTCGATCTCGCCCGCCAGGGGCTCGAGCGTGCCGATCCGGCCCATCTGCCGTCGATCGAGCCGTGCAAACCCTGCGACAGCGAGCCCTTGGAGCCGGCGGCGCGTCTGCCGGAAGCCCCGGTCCGGCCGGTGGGCACGCGGCGCGAGCCGGCGGGCGAGCAGGCGGAGCACGGCGTGCGCGTGCACCGTTACTTGGAACTGGCCTGCCGCGGCTGGGGTGAGGACGCCATCGCGCGCGACCTGGATTGTCCGGCGGCGGAGTTCCAGCGCATCCGCGACACCGCCCGCGCCCTGCTGGAGGCGCCGCACCTGCGCCGCTTCTTCGACCCCGGGCAGTATGTCGCGGCGCGTGACGAACTGGCGTTCGTGGACCGAGGCGGCGAGCTGCGGCGCATCGACCGGCTGGTGGAGTTCGCGCACGAGGTCTGGGTGCTGGACTACAAGACCGGCGGCCTGGCGGAGCCGGATCCGGCGCGTCGCGCCGAACCCTATCTCGCGCAGCTCACCGCTTACCGCCAGGCCGTGGCCGCGCTCTACCCGGACCGCCCCGTGCGCGCCGCGCTGATCTTCGCCGACGGGCAGTTCCACGAGCCGGATGCGCCGCCCGGCGGGTGAGCCGCAGTCGTGGCACACACGCGCAACCCTGGCAGGTCGCGGCCACAGGTCCAGCGCGGCTCGGACTTGCAGGTCGGGTTTAGCGTGAAAGTCGGCGCAGCCGGCTCACGAAGCGCCCCTCCCCATCCCTCACCCCCGACCCCTCCCCCCACCCCCACCCCCGACCCCTCCCCCCGTGGGGGAGGGGAGGCTCGACCCTCCTCTCTCCCCGAGGGAGAGAGGCCGGGAGAGAGGGC
>CALHRD010000071.1 GCA_938038385.1 uncultured Burkholderiales bacterium | reverse complement strand
TGAAATGGGCTACATCGACGGCGCGGTGAACTTCGGCTTCCAGTCCAACATGGTCGGTGATTGGGCCAAAGACGTGGCCGATGGCTCGCCCACCCAGGACGACTTCCGCAAGGTGCTGGGCCCGGACCTGAACAAGAAGATCGTCATTTACTGCGGCTTCACCAAGTGCGGCCGTTCCCACAACGCCTCCGTGTGGGCCAGGAAGCTGGGCTACACCAACGTCTACCGAGCCCCCGGAGGCATCACCGCCTGGAGGGACCTGGGTTACCCCTACAAGGTGGTACCCAATGCCAAGCACAGTTATCCGAACAAGTAAGCAGGCCTCTCCTCCGCAACCGCGGAGGCGACTGCCCCCATTCATGGCAACGCGGCCCCGGGCCGCGTTTTTGTTGCCACACGCCGATGCAGCCACCCAGTTCCCGCCCCCGCATGTGTTTCGCCATTTCGTCAGGTTGGGTGTCGGGCTGAAGCCCGACCTACAAGGCAACCGGCAGCATCGATACGGATTCAGGGTACCCTCTGCATGCCGGCCGCATCCGGCAGCTCGGCCAGTCCCCAGGGTGGCGCGAGCAGGTCGATCAGGGCCCGCGCGCCTTCGTCCGGACGCCCATCGCGCTCAGCTCGAGGATGGAGACTGTCAGGAACCGGCCACTCACGTTGCCAAACCCGACCACACGAACCGGGTGGTCGGGAGGGCATCGCAGGCACGCAACAGGCCGTGGCTCGGCGGCGGCGACCGAGATTCGCCTACTCCCGCCAGGCGCTGAAGACATAACCGGTCTTGGCGGCCTGTTCGGCGTGGCAGCCGTGGCAGGCCGCTTTGGCCTGGTCACCCACCGCCCGTTGTTTCGGGTCACCCTGGACGAAGCCCTCGTAGCCCCAGCCACCGGTGTCCCTGAAGCGGCGGGCGTCGCGCTGCATGACGCCGACGATCTTGCGCGGCCCCTCGGCGATGGCATTGCCGCCACGTTCCACCTCCAGGAGGTCGAAGACGATCACCGCGCCGTCCGGGAACTTCCCGCTCTTGTAGCCCTTCATGGCGCGGTCGTTGGCGTAGATGTGGTGCAGCCCGCCGAAGGCTCCGTACAGGGGATGGCCGGGTTCCAGGATCAGGCTCTTCACATGGGTCCAGTTGCGATAGCCGTGGGGATAGTCCACCGCCGCGCCCCCGGCCGAGGCGGCGGTGGAAGTGGACATGGCCGTGGTCAACGTCAGGACAAGAAACAGGGCTTTCATGGTTGCGCTCCTCTCAAGGGAATTGGGCTATCGACACCATCAGTATCGATACGATACTTATAGAGGTCTCGACCCGTCTTGTCAATCTTGTATCGATACGCTACATTCTGGTCATGACGCACGACATCCTGCGTATCCTGGATTTGTCCGAACGCCTCGGGAACCTGGCCGAGGCGCGTCTGAAGGCGGCCGTATTGGCCCAGGGGTTGCAGGCCGTGCATGCCCGCATCCTGCTCTACCTGGCGCATGCCAATCGCTATTCCAACACCCCCCTTGCGGTGGCGGACTACCTGGGGCTCACCAAGGGCACCGTGTCCCAGAGCCTGATCCTGCTGGAAAACAAAGGCTACCTGGTCAAACGCGCGGATGAGCGCGACGGTCGCGTGGTGCGCCTGGTGTTGACCGAAGCCGGCCAGGCATTGGCAGGGGCGGTGGAGGACGAGAGCGTCGCGCGCCTGGCGGAGGCCGGCCGGGGGCTGCCCGACGGCCTGCTGGATGCGCTGACCGAAGTGCTGCGACGCCTGCAATGGGCCGAAGGTCGCAGGAGCTTCGGCCAGTGCCGCACGTGTCGACACCACCTCGATGAGGCGCCAGGCCAATGGCGCTGCGGCCTGACCGGTGAAGCCCTCACGGCGGAGGACGGTGAACGCATCTGCCGGGAGCACGAGGCGGCCGCGATCCAGTCCATCAGGTAAGCATGAATGTCGCGCGAGCGAGCGCGAAGCGCGCCTCGCCATCCCCCACCCCCGACCCTCCCCCGTGCGGGGAAGGGAGCAGGACAATCCCCGCCCGACGCTGGGCAATTCATCCGATCTGGCGCCAGCAAACGGGCGGGATACAGGTTTTTGAGCCCCAGGGAAACGCTGAAAAAAAGCCGCGAGCGGGATTGAGCGCCGCGCGCACGGAGCACAGGATGCGAGACATATCGAAACCTGAATCCGAGTCGATCACGACCAGTCTCGGCAGGTCGGACTTCAGTCCGACGCTTTTGCGACGCTTTCGGTGTCGGGCTGAAGCCCGACCTACGGGCTACCGGCAGCATCGACACGGATTCAGGAAACAGACAGGCGAGCATCCGAAAACGAGCCGAAGGCGAAGTTTCGGCGCAGGCCAGTGTGAGCGCAGCGAACGTCAAGCGAGGCATGGCCGGGCGGCCGAAGCCAACACGCGCTTTGAGCCGAGCGCCCGCGCGGCGATTCATTTGGCGTTTCCCAGGAAGCGTGCCACCGCCTCGCTCACCGGGCGGCGATAAACGACGTGTTTGTCGCCCCTTTGCTCCTGCCGGCAGTCGATCGGCACGGTGATGTGGTCGGCGAGGAAACAGGCCTCGGTGAGGGAAACGCTGAAGAAATCGGCGAGCGGGATGCAGTGCAAGGCGCCCGGAGCGCAACGACCGAGACATAACATGAGGTTAGGCGAGGGAGCGAAAACGGAGTTTCGGCGTAGGCGAACGTGAGCGGAGCGAACGTTAAGCGAGGCGAAGCCGGGCGGCCGGAGCCAACACCGCGCAGACATTTATTCAGCGTTTCCTGAGGTCGTGGGTGACCATCATCACCGTCAAGCACCGTTCGGCGGGAAGCACGCTGCCGGTGCTGACCGGCAGCGTGCTCCAAGCCCTGTACACCGGGCGCGGGACTGCCGCCTCGATGATCTGCCGGAGTCTCTCTCAGGGTGTTGGAGCCGGGACTGCGGGCGGTGTCCCGGCACCGGTTCAGCGCATCGACACCAGCCCACCCATCACGAAGTATTGCACCACCCACAACGCCGTCACGATCACGGCGGCCACGCCCAGTTTGGCCACAACGGGGCTCGCGGTATAAACGCCCTGTGCCCGTCCGGACTGCCAGGCCAGCGAGATCATGAAGGACAGCGGAATACCGCCGACGACGAGGAAGGTGGCGAAGAACAGGATCGTGCTGTACCAGTCCATGACGATCTTGTAGTTCATGAAATCGTAGCCGAAGCCGCCGTGCAGGGCCGCATAGCGCAGGGCTTCGCGCAGGGCGCCCAAGGCCAGCGCCATGACCAGGGCCAGCGCCGGCATGTAGAAGGCCACCTGTTGCGGCCCTCTCCAAGTGAACAACGCGAGCGCGACCAACAAGGCCGCGACGGCAACGGTCCAGGGTGACAGGGCGATCGTGGCCTGCTGGCCCGGCAAGGTGGCGATCCAGGCGGCGAACAGCATGAGACTCACGAGGCCGCCCGCCAGCGCCAGCCTGCGCGCGACACTGGCGAGAAAGTCGAGATAGCCCGTATCCTCGCCCCCCTGCCGCCCGGCCAGATACAGACGGCAGCCCATGAGCCAGGCGGCGGTTACCGGCATGGCGAGGCTGATGATGAAGCCCCAGCGGGCGAGGCTATAGTCGTGGATGCGCGCACCGGAGGCATCGATGCGGCCGTCGGGTGCGTACCAGCTCAGCCACTTGTCCGGCGACAGCGTCTGGTAGGACAACACGTGCATGATGAAGCCCACCACCAGGAGCAGCACCAGAGAGACGACCAACAAGACAGGCGAAGCCTGTTCGCCCCGTTTGCTCACCTGCCCGTAATGCAGCCACAAGGCGTAATAGCCGAGCAGCAGCAGGACGATGAAGGCGATGGCCCAGCGCGCGGAGAGCACGTTGGCGGTATACCAGAAGGGGTCGTAGATCACCTGCACGAACAAAAGCGGCGCCACGCCGATGACGATGGCGATCGAGACCGCGATCTTGGCGTGGTTGAGCAGCATGGCCGACAGACGTTGCCAATGGGCGTTGCCGCGTTGCAGCAGGCCATAGAGGCTCACCGCCATGCCGCCCAGCATCACGTGCACGGCGAGGATGTGCAGGGCCCAGGTGAGCACGCCCAGGACCAGGAAAATGACGGGATGGCTGGGCACGCCTACAGGGCTGCGCAAGGCTTCGAGAGTGGCAAGATCCATA
>CALHRD010000070.1 GCA_938038385.1 uncultured Burkholderiales bacterium | reverse complement strand
GGACCGCCAGGCGAGCGGCGAGCATGCGTTCGACCAACTCTGCCAGGCCCTGGGCATCGAGCACCGTCTGACCAAGCCCAGGACACCGCAGTACCCGCGGCATGGTCGAACGCTTCAACCTAAAAACCTCAGTTGGACGCGCCCCACCCAATGGGTGAACCATCCCGAAGGCACAAACGCCAGCCGCCATGCGGCCTGTCGAGGGCCAAGGAGCGATCAACTGAGGTTTTTAGGTTCAATGGCCGCATCGCCGAAGTGCTGGCCACCCGCCGCTACCATAGCGCCAGGGACCTGGAGACCACGCTGCTGCGCTATGTCTGGCTCTACAACCATCTTCTACCCCGGAAAGCGCTCGGTCACCGATGCCCCATGGCGGCCATGAAACAGTGGTACGCTGAAAGACCTGATCTGTTCGTTAAACAACCTCGTAATCATCCGGGATCTGACAGATAGGTGAGCATCCGGGCACCGCGCAACGCAGCAGACCGCGCGCGCAGCAATTTAATCAGCGTTTCCCTGGACTCGGCAAGAGACTCCCGAAAATGAAAAGGCCGCCCGAGGGCGGCCTATTTCGAAAATGATGGCGTCTTGGTTGCGGGTCTATTTGGCAGCGCAGTTGGTATAGACGGCTTTGCCGTTGTGCATCAACTCGGTGTTTTTGCCGTCGCCAAGAGCCAGAACCCATTGACCCAGATCGTCCCGATACAGGCCGCGGTCCCCCTTGGTCAATTCTGCCGAGCCATCGTGCGAGCGGATGCGGATCATGCCGGTCTCGGCATCGAAACGCGCTTGGAACGATTTATCCTTATCGCAAACGTAGGTGATGAATTTGCCGGGGGTCTGCTCGGCAACCGACTTTCCGCCCGTGGCGCAACCGGCCGTGATCGCAGCGACAGCCAGGATGATGGAGGATACTGAGACGAAGTTCATGAGCGAGGCTCCTGTGGTGTAGAAACCCGGTCATGCTAAAGCGGAATTGTGACAATTCCGTGAAATAGGTCGTGCTGGGCCATGAGCGGCGTTGCCAGTGCGCCGCAAGGCGCCATGGCTGTCATAGGGTTGTAACAATCAGGCTCTATGATTCGGACGGTTTCAACCCCCAAACGTAGGAGCCTACGATGTTCAAGCAGAAGATCCTGTCCCAGAAGATAAGCGCCATCGCCGGCCTGCTCGCCGGTGCCGTTCTTGCCCATGCCGCGCACGCCGGTCTGGTCAAGGTCGATGGTTCATCCACCGTCTACCCCGTCACCGAGGCGGTGGCCGAGGAGTTCCAGAAAGCGGTCAAAGGCAAGACCAAGGTGACCGTGGGCATCTCCGGCACCGGTGGCGGCTTCAAGAAGTTCTGCCGCGGCGAGACCGACATCTCCAATGCCTCCCGTCCCATCCTTAAGCAGGAAATGGAGGCATGCAAGAACAACGGTATCCAGTACATTGAGCTGCCGGTCGCCTTCGACGCCCTGACTGTCATCATCAACCCCAAAAACAACTGGGCCAATGAGCTGACCGTGGCCGAGCTGAAAAAAATGTATGAACCGGCCGCCCAGGGCAAGATCACCAACTGGAATCAGATCCGCCCCACCTTCCCCAACGCGCCCCTGAAACTCGCCGGCGCCGGCGCGGACTCCGGTACCTTTGATTACTTCACCGAGGCCATCGTCGGCAAGGCCAAGTCCAGCCGCGGCGACTACCTGGCCACCGAGGATGACAACGTGACCGTGCAGTTCGTGGAGCGCGACGTCAACGCCATCGGCTATCTGGGTCTGGCCTACTATGTGGAAAACCCGGGCAAGCTCAAGGCTGTGGCGATCAAGATGGATGATAAATCGCCTGCGGTGCTGCCTTCCCTGGAGACGGTCAACAAAGGTACTTATCAGCCCCTATCGCGTCCGATCTTCATCTATGTGAACCGCAAGTCGGCTGACAACCCCGAAGTGGCGGCCTTCGTCGAGTTCTACCTGAAGAACGGTGCCAAGCTTTCGAAGGAGGTCGGCTACGTCGATCTGCCGGCCAAGGCCTACACCCTGGCCCTGGAAAACTTCAAGAAGCGCAAGATCGGCACTGCCTTCGGCGGCGAAGCCGAGGTGGGTGTGAGCGTGGAAGAGCTTCTGGCGCGCGAAGCCAAACACTGATTCGCTCAGATGTTGGGGAGAGGGCGATGCCCTCTCTCTTTTTTGTCTCGTGAGAGGCGAACATGGATAATTCCCCCTCCGCAACCATAGGCGCCGCCATGAATAGCCAGGCCCACCAGCTATCGGAAAAAAAATTACGCAAGGCAAAGGAGAAGGCGATCGAAATGGTGCTGTTCGTCGCTGCCCTCTCCGCCGTGGCCACGACGGTAGCCATTGTCGCCATTTTGATGTACGAAGCGTCCGGCTTTTTCGAACACGTCTCCATCGTCGAGTTCCTGACCAACACGCAATGGACGCCGATGTTCGTCAACCCCCAGTATGGCATCCTACCCCTGCTGTCCGGCACGCTGGTCACCACGGGCGTGGCCCTGGCCGTGGCCGTGCCCATCGGTACCATCGTCGCCATCTATCTGTCCGAATTCGCGCCGCATGCGGTGCGCGAGACGGTCAAGCCCTTCCTGGAACTGCTGGAGGGTGTGCCCACCGTCGTGTACGGCTACTTCGCCCTGATGCTGGTCACCCCGCTGCTGCAGGTCTTCATGCCTGACCTGCCCGGATTCAACATGCTGGGCCCAGGCATCGTCATCGGCATCATGATCATTCCCTATGTGTCTTCGGTGTCCGAGGACGCCATGCGCGCCGTGCCCATGAGCCTGCGCGAGGGCTCCTATGCCATGGGCGCCACCCGTTTCCAGACCGCTGTCAACGTGGTTCTGCCCGCAGCCATCTCGGGTGTGCTGGCCGCCTTTATCCTGGGCATTTCCCGTGCCGTAGGCGAGACCATGGTGGTGGCCGTGGCCGCCGGGCAGCAGCCCAACTTCACCTGGGACCCGCGCGAGCCCGCCGCCACCATCACCGCCTACATCGTGCAGGTGGCCCTGGGTGACCTGCCCCATGGCAGTATTCCCTATCAGAGCATCTTCGCTGCTGGCCTTGTGCTGGTACTGATGACGCTGGTCTTCAATGTCCTCGGCCACCTGCTACGCCGTAGATTCCGCGAGGCCTACTGACATGCAAGCCCAAGAGATCCAAACCCTGCGCGCGTTGATTGCGCGGCACAAGCGCTATGACATCCTGTTCGGCGTCATCGGTTTGCTGGCCACCCTGGTGGGGGTCATCACCCTGCTGGCATTGTTCATCGATTTGCTGATGGACGGCTATGCGCGCGTCACGCCGGAGTTCTTTACCAACTTCCCCTCCCGACGGGCGGAACAGTCCGGCATCCTCTCCGCCTGGGTGGGCAGCGCCTTGGTCATGCTGGTGACAGTGTTCGCGGCTGTCCCCATGGGGGTGGCTGCCGCGATCTATCTCGAGGAATACGCGCCCAGAAACTGGGTGACCGACCTCATCGAGATCAACGTGACCAACCTCGCCGGGGTGCCGTCCATCGTCTATGGCCTACTGGCCCTGGGCCTGTTCGTCTATATCCTCGATTTCGGCCAGAGCATCCTGTCGGCCGGCTTGACCCTGGCGCTGCTCATCCTGCCGGTGATCATCGTCGCCACGCGCGAATCCCTGCGTGCCATTCCTATCGCCATCCGCGAGGCGGCCTACGCCCTGGGGGCGACCCGCTGGCAAATGGTCAGTCAACATCTCATTCCATACTCCATGGGTGGCATCCTCACTGGGGTGATCATCGGCATGGCCCGTGCCATCGGTGAGACCGCGCCCGTCATCACCATCGGTGCCCTGACCTTCATCGCCTTCCTGCCACCTCTGCCCTATACCATCGATCCTGCCACGGATCAGGTGGCTGGGCTTTTCGATTGGCTGTTTTCGCCTTTCACCGTGTTACCCATCCAGATGTTCAACTGGGTCTCGCGGCCGCAGCCGGCCTTCCTGCAGAACGCCGCCGCCACCGGTGTGGTCATCATCGTCGCCACGCTTGGCATGAACGCCCTGGCGATCTGGCTGCGCTACCGAATTCGTAAAAACCTCAAGTGGTGAGGGCATCATGAGCAACAACACCCATTCGCTCGTCGGCACACTGAAGGCCGAGACCAAGCATTTCAATTTCTACTATGGTGCCAACCAGGCATTGAAAAACATCAATCTGCCGGTCGGCGAGCACAAAGTGACCGCACTCATTGGCCCGTCGGGATGTGGCAAATCTACCCTGCTGCGCAGCTTCAACCGCATGCACGACCTCTATCCGGGCAACCGGTACGAGGGCGAGATCATGCTCTATCCGGACAATGTGAACATGATTTCCCACGGTGTGGACCCCATCGAGGTGCGCATGCGCGTGGCGATGGTGTTCCAGAAGCCGAATCCTTTCCCCAAATCGATCTTCGAGAATGTCGCCTACGGTTTGCGCGTACGCGGTGAGAATCGCAAGAGCGTCCTGGAGGAACAAGTCGAGAAGGCCCTGCGGGGCGCCGCCCTCTGGGAGGAGGCCAAGGACCGGCTCAATGAGTTGGCCTTCAACCTGTCCGGTGGCCAGCAGCAGCGGCTCTGTATCGCCCGCGCCCTGGCCTCCAACCCAGAGATCCTCCTATTCGACGAGCCGACCTCGGCGCTCGACCCAATTGCCACCGCCAGCATCGAGGAACTGGTGGCGGAACTGAAAAACCGGGTCACCGTATTGATCGTCACCCACAACATGCAGCAGGCGGCTCGCGTGTCAGACTTCACCGCGTTCATGTATCTGGGTGAACTGATCGAGTTCGGGCCGACGGACGAGTTGTTCGTCAAGCCCAAGAACAAGCAGACAGAAGACTACATTACCGGCCGCTTCGGCTAGATCCTGTCTGTTCGCTTGAAAAGCGGCGCCAGGTGTCGCTTGTCTTGCTTGGTCTCAAATTGCTCGGCTGGCGCAGGAGGTTGTAACAGGAATGTAATATATTTGTCACCCTCGCCCGCGTGCGTTTCGCTATGATAACCGCTTTGTCGCGGCCTGATCGTGCTGCGTAATCGACAAGGAGACGAAACCATGGCGAATTCGGTCAAGTCCGTCGCGAAATACGTGCGCAAAAACAAGGATGACCAGAGTGCGGTTATCTTGCGTGATCTGTGCGAGGCGCTGGAGACGGGGCAGCCTTTCCTTCTCACCCGTCTGTACGACATCTCACCCAAGGCCTACGAGCTGGCCATGGCCTTGCTGACCGATTGGCGTGTCGATCGACATCTCACCGAGCGGCGTTTTTCAAAGTATTTCGATCAGGCCGAGGACTGAAGGAAGCTCTGCATAATCCGGCGAGCGGGATGCAGCGCAAGGCGCCCGGAGCGCAGGATGCGAGACATATCAAGCAGATAGGCGAGCATCCGAGCACCGCGCAACGCAGTGATGCGCCCGCGCAGCCAGTTATGCAGAGCTTCCTGAACACGCGAGGGCTGGAGCAGAGCCGGCCTTCATTGACCTGGCGCACGCCTCCCACTATCATCTGCGGTTTGTTTTTTGGATTGTTGAGCCATGCGTCGCAAATTCGTCGCCGGCAACTGGAAGATGCACGGCAATCTGGTCGATAACGACGCCCTGTTGGGCGCCATTTTGGCCGGCATGGGCGAGGTCAAGGCCGAAGTCGCCGTCTGCGTGCCTTTTCCCTATCTGCACCAGACCAAGACCAAGCTGGCAGGCTCGCGGATAGCCTGGGGCGCCCAGAACCTCAGCCAGCATCCGAAGGGGGCTTACACCGGTGAGGTATCCGCCCTGATGCTCAACGATTTCGAATGCCGCTACGTCATCGTCGGTCACTCCGAGCGACGTGCACTGTATGGCGAGAGCGATGCCCTGGTGGCCGAGAAGTATGCCGCGGCCCAGACCGCCGGGCTGATTCCTATCCTCTGTGTCGGCGAGACCCTGGAGGAGCGCGAAGCCGGCATCACAGAGGCGGTGGTGGGTCGGCAGCTTGATGCCGTGTTGAACAAGTCGGGGGTCGTCTCACTAGCCAATGCCGTCGTCGCCTATGAGCCGGTATGGGCCATCGGCACCGGCAGGACGGCCAGTCCCGAGCAGGCCCAGGCCGTACATGCCTTCATTCGTGGCAGGATTCGCGCGCTCGATGCAGAGGTGGCGGACCATCTGGTCATCCAGTATGGTGGCAGCGTCAAGGCTGCCAATGCAGCGGAGCTTTTTGCCCAGCCCGACATCGACGGTGGCCTGATCGGCGGTGCCTCCCTGAATGCGGAGGAATTCCTGGCCATCTGCCGGGCGGCTTGAACATAGGCGTACATCGTGGAACTGATCGTCTGGATACTGCACATGCTCGTGGCGGGTAGTGTCATCGCTCTGGTGTTGTTGCAACACGGCAAGGGCGCCGACATGGGTGCGGCCTTCGGCAGTGGTGCCTCGGGCAGTCTCTTCGGGGCCACGGGGTCGGCCAATTTCCTGTCCCGAACCACAGCCGTATTGGCTACCCTTTTCTTTCTGACCAGCCTGGGACTGACCTACTTCTCCAGCCAGAAGGCGGAGGCGGTGAAGCCCTTGCCCGTTCCGACCCAGCCCGCTGCGCCCGCAGTCCCTGCTGCGCCGGCCCAGGGGGAGGGCGGCAAGCCGGTCGAGATCCCGAGGTAAGCCGGCCACGCGCCTGCGCGGGCAAGAACATGCCGACGTGGTGGAATTGGTAGACACGCTGTCTTGAGGGGGCAGTGCGGAAACGCGTGCGAGTTCGAGTCTCGCCGTCGGCACCATCGAATTTACTTATGGACATTGCCGTCCATTTGATAACCCATTGATAACAATGGGTTTTCGTTTTTTTTGGCTTGACACCCAAGTCTATGGCCGTCTAGACTGCGCCTTCCAATGTTCCGCCGGGTGACCATAGACCGCATGCTGGAAAATTATTTCCCGATCTTGTTGTTCATCCTGGTGGGTCTGGCCGTCGGTATAGGTCCGATGGCGATCGGATGGGTACTCTCGCCCAACCGGCCCGATGCCGAGAAACTCTCCCCCTACGAATGCGGCTTCGAGGCCTTCGAGGATGCGCGCATGAAGTTCGATGTGCGTTACTATCTGGTGGCCATTCTGTTCATCCTGTTCGACCTGGAGATCGCCTTCCTCTTCCCGTGGGCGGTGGTGCTGGAAGAGATCGGCGCCTTCGGCTTCTGGGCCATGGTGATATTCCTGGCCATCCTGGTGGTGGGC
The DNA here is from genome assembly GCA_938038385.1 of uncultured Burkholderiales bacterium. Lineage (GTDB taxonomy): Bacteria > Pseudomonadota > Gammaproteobacteria > Burkholderiales > Thiobacillaceae > JANWZL01. The sequence goes on along the minus strand of CALHRD010000070.1, from coordinate 10,395 downwards.
TTCGTCTACGAGTGGATGAAAGGGGCCCTGGAATGGGAGTGATGTTTGGGTCGTGGGCCACTGAAGAAGGGCGATCAAGATGAGCATCGAAGGCATCCTGGAGAAGGGCTTCGTCACCACCACGGCAGATTCGGTGATCAACTGGGCCAAGACCGGTTCACTCTGGCCCATGACCTTCGGCCTGGCCTGCTGCGCGGTCGAGATGATGCACGCCGGGGCCTCGCGCTATGACCTCGACCGTTTCGGTATCGTCTTCCGGCCGAGCCCGCGGCAGTCCGATCTGATGATCGTCGCCGGGACGCTCACCAATAAGATGGCGCCGGCCCTGCGCAAGGTTTACGACCAGATGGCCGAGCCGCGCTGGGTGCTGTCCATGGGGTCCTGCGCCAACGGCGGCGGCTATTACCACTACTCCTATTCCGTGGTGCGCGGCTGCGACCGCATCGTGCCGGTGGATGTGTATGTGCCGGGCTGCCCGCCCACCGCCGAGGCCCTGCTCTACGGCCTGATACAACTGCAGAAGAAGATCCGCCGCACCAACACCATCGCCCGCTGAGGAACAACAACGACAATGCCGCTGACACCGGAAGCCCTGCTCGCACGCCTGGATGACGTGTTGGGCGATCAGATCACCTTCAGCCGGGTGGCCCTGGGCGAGCTGACCATCGAGGTCGGCCCCGAAGCCTGGTTCGACGTCAACCGCCGTCTGCGCGACGAGCCCCCTCTGGCCTTCGACATGCTGATCGATCTCTGCGGCGTGGACTACTCCGCCTACAAGGACGGCAGCTGGAACGGGCGGCGTTTCGCTGTCGTCTTGCACCTGACCTCGGTGAAGCACAACCATCGTCTGCGTGTGCGCACCTTCTGTGCCGACGATGGCTTGCCGATGATCGCTTCCCTGGTCGACATTTGGCCGGCCGCCAACTGGTTCGAACGCGAGGCCTTCGACCTCTACGGCATCGTCTTCGACGGTCACCCCGATCTGCGCCGGCTACTCACCGACTACGGCTTCATCGGCCACCCCTTCCGCAAGGACTTCCCCCTCTCCGGCCAGGTCGAGATGCGCTATGACCCGGAGTTGCGGCGCGTCATCTATCAACCGGTCAGCATCGATCCGCGCGAGGTCACGCCGCGTATCGTGCGCGAGGCCTATTACGGGGATGCGGGCCGTGAGTGAGATGATCAGCCGGTGTCGTGGCCTTGCAGCCGAACTGTGCAGCGGCGCTCGCGGGGGCTGAACATGGCCGAGATACGCAACTACACGCTCAATTTCGGACCCCAGCACCCGGCTGCGCATGGCGTATTGCGTCTGGTGCTCGAGCTCGACGGCGAGGTGATCGAGCGCGCCGACCCGCACGTCGGCCTTTTGCACCGCGCCACCGAGAAGCTCGCCGAGCACAAGACCTTCCTCCAGTCGGTGCCCTACATGGACCGGCTGGACTATGTCTCGATGATGTGCAACGAGCATGCCTACGTCATGGCCATCGAGAAGCTGCTCGGCATCGAGGTGCCGATCCGCGCCCAGTACATCCGGGTGATGTTCGACGAGCTGACGCGGCTGCTCAACCATCTGCTTTGGCTGGGCACGCACGGCCTGGACATCGGCGCCATGACCATGTTCCTGTACACCTTCCGCGAGCGGGAGGACATCATGGACATGTACGAGGCGGTCTCCGGTGCGCGCATGCACGCCGCTTATTACCGTCCCGGCGGTGTCTACCGCGACCTGCCGGAGCGCATGCCTCAGTACACCGTCACCCGGTTCAAGAATGAGGCGGAGGTCAAACGCCTCAACGAAAACCGCCAGGGCTCGCTGCTCGACTTCATCGAGGACTTCGCCAACCGTTTCCCGGCCTGTGTCGACGAATACGAGACCCTGCTCACCGACAACCGCATCTGGAAGCAGCGCACCGTTGGCATCGGCGTGGTCACGCCCGAGCGGGCCAAGGCCCTGGGCCTCACCGGTCCCATGCTGCGTGGCTCCGGCGTGGTGTGGGACCTGCGCAAGATGCAGCCCTACGAGGTCTACGACCGTATGGATTTCGAGATACCGGTGGGCAGGAACGGCGACTGCTACGACCGCTATCTGGTGCGCATCGAGGAGATGCGTCAGGCCAACCGCATCATCCGGCAGTGTGTCGACTGGCTGCGGCGGAATCCTGGCCCGGTCATGGTCGACAACCACAAGGTGGCGCCACCCTCGCGCGAGGCGATGAAGAGCAACATGGAGGAGTTGATCCATCACTTCAAGCTGTTCACCGAGGGCATGCACGTGCCGGAAGGCGAGGCCTATGCCGCCGTCGAGCATCCCAAAGGGGAGTTCGGCATCTACCTGATCTCCGACGGGGCAAACAAGCCGTATCGGCTCAAGATCCGCCCGGCTGGCTTCACCCATATGGCCGCAGTGGACGAAATGGCCCGCGGCCACATGATCGCCGACGTGGTGGCCATCATCGGCACCATCGACATCGTCTTCGGCGACGTCGACCGTTGATGATCGCTGAGTATCCGACCATGCTGACCCCCGAATCCCTGGCCCAGATCGACCGCGAGGTCGCCAAATACCCGGCCGAACACAAGCAGTCCGCCGTGATGAGCGCTCTGCGCATCGCCCAGGTGGAAAAGGGCTGGCTCGCCCCCGAGACCATCGAGTTCGTGGCCCGGTATCTGGGCATGCCGGCCATCGCCGTATACGAGGTGGCGACCTTCTACAACATGTACGACCTCAAGCCGGTTGGTCGGCACAAGCTCACCCTGTGCACCAACCTCCCCTGTCAGTTGCAGGGCGCCGGCGAGATCGCCGAGCATCTCAAGGCGAGGCTGGGGGTGGGCTTCGGCGAGACCACGCCGGACGGCCGCTACACGCTGAAGGAGGGCGAGTGCATGGGGGCCTGCGGTGACGGTCCGCTGTGCCTGCACAACAACCACGAAATGCACGTCAGGCTCACCCCGGAGCAGGTGGACAAGCTGCTGGACGAGATGAAATGAAGCTCAACGGCAAGGACACCAAGGTCTGTTCCTGGACCCTCGATCACCCCAATCCGGGCTCGCTTTCGACCTATGTCGCCAACGGCGGCTATGAGGCCCTGAAGAAGATCCTGACCGAGAAGACCCCGGCCGAGGACATCATCGCCGAGGTCAAGCTCTCTGCCCTGCGCGGCCGCGGCGGCGCGGGCTTTCCGACCGGGCTGAAGTGGAGCTTCATGCCGCGCAATTTCCCGGGTGACAAGTACGTGGTCTGCAATTCCGACGAGGGCGAGCCGGGGACCTTCAAGGACCGCGACATCCTGCGCTACAACCCGCACCAGTTGATCGAGGGCATGATCATCGCCGGCTACACCCTGGGCGCCAAGGCAGGCTACAACTACATCCACGGCGAGATCTGGGACTGCTACGAGCTGTTCGAGCAGGCGCTGGGCGAGGCACGACGCGCCGGTTACCTGGGCAGGAATATCCTCGGCAGCGGTTGGGACTACGACATCCACGCCCATCACGGCTACGGCGCCTACATCTGCGGCGAGGAGACGGCGCTGCTGGAGTCGCTCGAGGGCAAGAAGGGGCAACCGCGTTTCAAGCCGCCCTTCCCGGCGAGCTACGGCCTCTACGGCAAGCCCACCACCATCAACAACACCGAGACCCTGGCCAGCATCCCCTGGATCCTGCGCTTCGGCGGCCAGGCCTTCCTCGAGCTGGGCAAGCCCAACAACGGTGGTACCAAGATGTTTTCGGTCTCCGGCCACGTCAACCGGCCGGGTAATTACGAGGTGCCCCTCGGCACGCCCTTTGCAGAACTGCTGGAGATGGCGGGCGGGGTGCGCAACGGGCACAAGTTGAAGGCCGTCATCCCCGGCGGCTCCTCCGCCCCGGTATTGCCGGCGTCCGTCATGCTGGACCTGACCATGGATTTCGATGCCATCGCCAAGGCCGGTTCCATGCTCGGCTCCGGCGCGGTGATCGTGATGGACGAGACGGTATGCATGGTGCGCGCCCTGGAACGCCTGTCCTATTTCTACTACGAGGAGTCCTGCGGGCAGTGCACGCCCTGTCGCGAGGGCACCGGCTGGATGTATCGGGTGGTGCATCGCATCGAGCACGGCAAGGGGCGGCCCGAGGACCTCGACCTCCTGATGAGCGTGGGCGACAACATCGCCGGCCGGACCATCTGCGCCCTGGGCGATGCGGCGGTGGGGCCGGTGCAGAGCTTCATCCGCCACTTCCGCGCGGAATTCGAGTACCACATCGAGAACAAGAAATGCATGGTGGGTGCCTGACATGCCCGTGATCCACATCGACGGCAGACAAATCGAGGTCGCCCAGGGCGCGACCGTGATGGATGCGGCCAACCAGCTCGGCATCTTCATCCCGCATTTCTGCTACCACAAGAAGCTGTCCATCGCTGCCAACTGCCGTATGTGTCTGGTCGAGGTGGAAAAGGCGCCCAAACCCCTGCCTGCCTGCGCGACTCCGGTCACCGACGGCATGGTGGTGCGTACCCATTCCGACAAGGCGATCAAGGCGCAGAAGGGGGTGATGGAACTGCTGCTCATCAACCACCCGCTCGACTGCCCGATCTGCGACCAGGGTGGCGAGTGCCAGCTGCAGGACCTGGCGGTCGGCTACGGCGGCAGTGCCTCGCGCTACGCCGAGCCCAAGCGGGTGGTGAAGGAAAAGGAGCTCGGGCCGCTCATCGCCACCGACATGACGCGCTGTATCCACTGCAGCCGCTGCGTGCGCTTCGGCCAGGAGATCGCCGGGCTGATGGAGCTGGGCATGCCGGGCCGCGGCGAGCACACCGAGGTGATGCCCTTCCTGGAAAGTCAGGTCACCTCCGAGATCTCAGGCAACGTCATCGACCTGTGCCCGGTCGGTGCGCTGACCTCCAAGCCCTTCCGTTTCTCCGCCCGGACCTGGGAGCTGTCGCGCCGCAAGTCGATCAGCCCGCATGACGCCCTGGGCGCCAATCTGGAGGTCCACGTCAAGGACAAACGCGTCTACCGGGTGCTGCCGCTGGAGAACGAGGCGATCAACGAGTGCTGGCTGGCCGACCGTGACCGCTATGCCTATGAGGCCCTCAACTCCGATGCGCGCCTGACCCGCCCCCTGGTGCGCGTGGGTAGCGATTTGGTGGAAGTGGATTGGCAAAAAGCCCTCACCCAGGTCGCGGGTGCGCTCAAGGTCCTGATCGACACCCATGGGCCCGATTCGGTCGGTTTCCTCGCCTCGCCACACCAGAGCGTCGAGGAACTCTACCTCCTGCAGAAACTTGCCCGATCCTTGGGCTGCGAGCACATCGACCATCGGCTGGACCGGGCCGGGCACACCGCCACCACGGGCGTGCCTTGGTTGGGGCTGCCCATCGCCGAGACGGAAGGCCTGGATCGGGTCTTGCTCATTGGCTCGTCCGTGCGCAAGGAACAGCCGCTGCTCGCCCAGCGTCTGCGCAAGGCGGTCAAGGCCGGGGCCGAGCTCAATGTGGTGCACTCGGCCGACGACGACCTGCTCTGCCGGGTGGCCAACCGTCTCATCGCCAAGCCATCGGGCCTCGTGGTTGCGCTCGCCCAGGTGGCCAAGGCATTGCGGGAGGCGGGCAGGGATGTGGGCCCGCTGGTGCTCGACGGCGTCATCGCCTCCGAGGCTGCCCGCGCGATCGCCGGGAGTCTGCTGACCGGCAGTCGCAAGGCCATCCTGCTCGGGGCCTATGCGCAACAGCATCCGTCGGCAGCAGAGCTGCACGCCCTGGCCCAGGCCATCGCCCAGGCGAGCGGCGCCACCCTCGGCGTCCTGCCCGCCGCCGCGAATAGCGTCGGCGCCGGCTTGGTCGGCTGCCAGCCCGGGGCGGGCGGTCTTGCTGCGGCTGCGATGCTGCGGCATCCGCGCAAGGCATACGTCATCCTCGGTGCCGAGCCGGAGCTCGAGGCAGCCGACCCGTTACAGGCCCGCCGGGCGTTGGAGGCGGCGGAGCTGGTGGTCGCACTCACGCCGTTCAAGGACCGGGCCACCGCCTATGCCCATGTCCTGCTGCCCATCGCCCCTTACACCGAGACGGACGGCAGCTTCGTCAACATGGAGGGCCGGCTGCAGTCCTTCCACGCCTGCGTGCCGCCGCAGGGCGAGACACGCCCGGCCTGGAAGGTGTTGCGTGTGCTCGGCAATCTGCTGGGTCTGCCCGGCTTCGATCAGGACACGGCCGCGGCGGTCCTGGCCGAGGCCCTGCCGGACGGCGAGGCCGGCATAGGCGCACGTCTCGACAACGCGATCGATGCCGTAGAGGTCGGGTCCCTGACGGTCATGCCCGGTGTCGAGCGCCTGGGCGAGACGCCCATCTACCAGTTGGATGCCCTCACGCGCCGCGCCCCTGCGCTGCAGGCCACGCACGACGGCGAAGCGGCCGCAGCCTGTTGGGCGCATGGCGCCCTGATCCAGCGTCTGGGCCTGGTGGTGGACAAACCGGTCAAGGTCAGACAAGGGGAGGGTGAGACCATCCTCAAGCTGCGACGCGACGACCGCCTGCCCGAGGAAGTGGTGCGGGTGGCCGCCGTCCATCCCCTGACCTCCCGCCTGGGCCCGCGCTTCGGCACAGTCACCCTGGAGAAGATGTGATGGAATTCTTCCAAGGTCTCCTCGGACCCGCCTGGCTGCCCGTCTGGACGCTGGTCAAGATCGTCGCCATCGTGCTGCCGGTGCTTACCGCCGTGGCCTATCTCACCTATGCCGAGCGCAAGATCATCGGCTGGATGCAGGTGCGTATGGGACCCAACCGGGTTGGCTTTTTCGGCTTCAAGCTCTGGGGACTGGGGCAGCCCATCGCCGACGCAGTGAAGTTGATGACCAAGGAGATCATCATCCCCACCGGAGCGAACAAGGGGCTGTTCCTGTTTGCCCCGGTGCTGGCCATCGCCCCGGCCATGGCGGCCTGGGCCGTGATCCCGTTCACCGACGAGCTGGTGCTGGCCAACATCGATGCGGGCCTGCTCTACATCATGGCCATCACCTCCATGGGAGTCTACGGCGTCATCGTCGCCGGCTGGGCGTCCAACTCCAAATACGCTTTCCTCGGCTCGCTGCGCTCAGCGGCGCAGATCGTGTCCTACGAGATCGCCATGGGTTTTGCCCTGGTGGGTGTGCTGATGAGCGCACAGAGCCTCAATCTGGTCGAGATCGTGCATGCGCAGCAGGGCGGATTCTGGCAGTGGTACTGGCTGCCTCTGTTCCCCTTGTTCCTGGTCTATCTCATCGCCGGCGTGGCGGAGACCAACCGCGCCCCCTTCGACGTGGCCGAGGGCGAGAGCGAGATCGTCGCCGGCTTCCACGTCGACTACTCCGGTATGGCCTTCGCCGTTTTCTTCCTGGCCGAATACGCCAACATGATCCTCGTCTCCGCCCTCACGAGCATCATGTTCCTGGGCGGCTGGCTCTCACCCCTGCCGGGCGTGCCCGACGGTTTCATCTGGCTGGCGGCCAAGATCAGCTTCGTCCTCCTGCTTTTCCTCTGGTTCCGCGCCACTTTCCCCCGCTACCGTTATGACCAGATCATGCGCCTGGGCTGGAAGGTGTTCATCCCCGTGACGCTGGTGTGGATCCTGGTCATCGGCCTGGCCATGCAGACGCCGCTCGGCTACCTGTTCCACTAGGAGGTCGAAATGCTCAGTCGCATCAAGCAGTTCTTCCACACCTTCCTGCTGACGGAATTGCTCAAGGGCATGTCCGTCACTGGCCGCTACCTGTTCGCGCGCAAGATCACCATCCAGTTCCCCGAGGAGCGCACGCCGATGAGCCCGCGCTTTCGCGGGCTGCACGCCCAGCGCCGCTACCCCAACGGGGAGGAGCGCTGCATCGCCTGCAAGCTGTGCGAGGCGGTATGCCCGGCCCTGGCCATCCACATCGAGTCGGAGCAGCGCGCGGATGGCACCCGCCGCACCACGCGCTATGACATCGACCTGACCAAGTGCATCTTCTGTGGCTTCTGCGAGGAGGCCTGCCCGGTGGACGCCATCGTCGAAACCCACATCATCGACTACCACGGCGAGAAGCGCGGCGATCTCTATTACACCAAGGAGATGCTGCTGGCGGTCGGCGACAGGTACGAGGCCGAGATCGCGCGCATGAAGGCCGAGGACGCCAGGTATCGATAGCGTCCATCCAACCCGCTCAGATAACGCACAACCCGCTCAACAATGGAATTTTCCGCCGTCGTTTTCTATTTCTTCGCCGCCATCCTGCTCATCGCCGGCGTGCGGGTCATCACCGCCCGCAACCCGGTGCATGCGGCGCTCGCCCTGGTGCTCGCCTTTTTCACCGCCGCGGGTCTGTGGGTCCTGCTCGAGGCCGAGTTCCTCGCCATAACGCTCGTGCTGGTCTACGTCGGCGCGGTGATGGTGCTGTTCCTCTTCGTGGTGATGATGCTGGACATCAACATCGAGCAGATGCGGCAGAACTTCTGGGATTATCTGCCCATCGCCGCCCTGGTCGCCGGCCTCATGGTGGTGCAGATGATACTGGTGCTCGGTGGCGAGACCTTCGGCCTCACGGCGCCCGAAGCCAAGCCAGCCGACTACAGCAACACCAAGGAGCTGGGCCGCCTGCTCTACACCGATTACGTCTATCCCTTCGAGCTGGCGGCGGTGATCCTGCTGGTGGCCATCGTCGCCGCCATCGCGCTCACGTTGCGCCGGCGGCAGGGGCTCAAGTGGGTCGATCCGGCCGAGCAGGTCAAGGTCAAGCGCGAGGGCAGGATACGCATGGTCAACCTGAAGCCGCAAAAGCCGGAAGCCAAACCCGAGGAGGACGCATGATCGGGCTCAACCACTTCCTCGTGCTGGGCTCGGTGCTGTTCGCCATCAGCGTGCTGGGCATCTTCCTCAACCGCAGGAACATCATCGTGCTGCTGATGGCCATCGAGCTGATGCTGCTGGCGGTGAACATCAACTTCATCGCCTTCTCGCACTTCCTCAACGACACGGCTGGCCAGATCTTCGTGTTCTTCATCCTCACCGTGGCGGCGGCCGAGTCAGCCATCGGGCTTGCCATCCTGGTGGTGCTGTTCCGGGTGCGGCGCACCATCAACGTCGACGACCTCGACAGCCTCAAGGGATGACAGTCATGGACATGAAGACGCTCTATCTCGTCGTCCCCCTGGCCCCCCTGGTCGGCGCGGTCATCGCCGGCCTGTTCGGTCGGACGATAGGCCGGGTCGGCGCGCACACGGTGACCATCGCCGGCGTGGCGATCGCCTTCCTCGCCTCGATCGTGATCTTCCAGGACGTGCTGGCCGGCAACACCTTCAACGGCCCGGTCTATACCTGGCTCACCTCGGGCGACCTGCGCCTGGAGGTGGGCTTCCTCATCGACCCGCTCACCGCGGTGATGATGCTGGTGGTGACCTTCGTCTCGCTGTGCGTGCACGTCTACACCATCGGCTACATGGCCGACGACGCCGGTTATCAGCGCTTTTTCAGCTACATCGCGCTGTTCACCTTCGCCATGCTGATGCTGGTGATGAGCAACAACTTCCTGCAACTGTTCTTCGGCTGGGAGGCGGTGGGCCTCGTCTCCTATCTGCTGATCGGTTTCTGGTACACGCGCGAATCGGCGATCTACGCCAACCTCAAGGCCTTTCTGGTCAACCGCGTCGGCGACCTGGGCTTCCTCTTGGGCATCGGCCTGATCTGGGCCCATTTCGGCACCCTGGACTATGCCGAGGTGTTCCAGCAGGCGCCGCAGCACGCCCAGCAGACGATCAGCCTCATCCAGGGCTACCCCTGGGAGCTGATGACGGTGATCTGCATCCTGCTGTTCATCGGCGCCATGGGCAAGAGCGCGCAGTTCCCGCTGCACGTGTGGCTGCCCGACTCGATGGAGGGCCCCACACCGATCTCCGCCCTGATCCATGCCGCCACCATGGTCACCGCCGGCATCTTCATGGTGGCAAGGATGAGCCCGCTGTTCGAGCTGTCCGACACGGCCCTGTCCTTCGTCCTGGTCATCGGCGCCATCACCGCGTTGTTCATGGGCTTCCTGGGCATGGTGCAAAACGACATCAAGCGCGTGGTGGCCTATTCGACCCTGTCGCAGCTGGGCTACATGACCGTCGCCCTGGGGGTGTCGGCCTATTCGGTGGCCATCTTCCACCTGATGACGCACGCCTTCTTCAAGGCGCTGTTGTTCCTGGGAGCGGGAGCCGTGATCCACTCGGTGGATCACGCCTGGCACCACGTGGGCAGGCACGGGGACCCCAACGATATGCGCAACTACGGGGGTCTCAAGGAGCCGATGCGGATCACGTGGGTCGTGATGTGGATCGCCACACTCACCATCTCCGGCATATTCCCGCTGTCCGGCTTCTTCTCGAAGGACGAGATCATCTGGTCGGCCGGGGCGTACGGGTATCCCATCCTG
>CALHRD010000069.1 GCA_938038385.1 uncultured Burkholderiales bacterium | reverse complement strand
CAGGCCGCAGGCAAACCGCCCCGTCTGATCATCGGCGCCATGATGCGCAAGCTCGTGCATGTCGCCTTCGGCGTGCTGAAGTCCGGTCAACCCTTCAATCCAGCTTTGCATGGGGCTTGACCGGGATAACAGTATCTACGGACCATGCCGTGCCAGGGCCACGGATTCAGGGATTGGAAAGTCTGCCCCGCCTGACGTCATGGGAGGCTGATGGACGGCTGCAGACGGGCGAAAAAAAAGGCGGCTTGCGCCGCCTGTCAACCCTCTCCAACAGAATTCAGGTCAAACCGAGGCCTTGCCGGTCCTGCTGGCCATGCGGCCGTTGGTGGTGTGCTCCAGCCATTGGCGTATACGGTTTGCGTCGCCTATGCGTGACAGTTTGCCCCACGAGTCCAGCAGTACGATGATCACCTTCTGCTCCGCGATCTGCGCCTGCATGACCAGGCAGTGGCCGGCCTCGCTGATGTAGCCGGTCTTCGATACGCCGATTTCCCAGTCGTCCTTGCGGGTGAGGAGATTGGTGTTGTTGAAAGCGATGTGGCGCATGTGCTTGCTGACGGGCAATATCAGGTCGTAGCTGCCGGTGGTGGAAATCTTGCGTATCAGCGGGTAGCGATAGGCGGCGTCGACCAGCTTGACAAGATCCGCGGCGGTGGATCGGTTGTAGCTGGACAAGCCGGTACCGTCGACGAAACGGGTGTGATGCATGCCCAGTTGTGCGGCCTTACGATTCATCGCCTCAACGAATGCCTCGCGCCCTCCGGGGTAGGCCCGCGACAAGGCCGCCGCGGCACGGTTTTCCGAGGCGATCAGAGCCAGATGGAGCAGCTCCTCCCGCGTCAGGGTGGCCCCCAGGCTGAGCCGCGATCCCGTGCCCTTGAGCCGATCCACATCCTCGGCGCTGATGGTGATCTCCTCCTGCAACGGCAACCCCGCGTCAAGGCTGACCATGGCGGTCATCAGCTTGGTGATGGAGGCGATGGGAGCCTGCACTTCGGGGTTCTTGGCATATAGGGGTTCGCCGGTACCTTGGTTCACCACCAGCACGGACGCCGAACGCAGGGTCAGCTCGCCGCCCCTGTAAGGTTCGCCCATGAGCTGCTGTAGCGACACCGGTTTGGCAGCAGCACGATTGGCCTTCACAGTGGACTTCTTCTTGGCGCTGACGGTCTTCTTTTTCTTGCCCGCACTGGAGGACTGGTGGACGTTGGCCTTGCTGAAGGACTTGGCCGCTCCCGACGGGTTGGCACCCACGGCATGTTCTCTGGCAATGCTGTACGGGGAAACTGCGAGGAAAGCCAGCAGCGTAAGAGCGAGGGTCAGCGCTTTCTTCATGGGGGGTGGTGCGCGTGGTTCGTGTAATAACTGTAGCAAATATCGCCGATTATCCAAACAACTTTAGAAGTTGCTTTAACTCTTATGGTGGGCGCATGCAAAGGTGCTCATACCTCAGGCCTGAGTCCCGGCCAGGGTGCGGGCGATGCGCACTCGCCATTCCCGCGGCCCGCTCTCGTGTATGGAGCGTCCTGCACTGTCCACCGCCACCGTCACCGGCATGTCGCGTACCTCGAACTCCTGGATGGCCTCCATGCCCAGTTCCGGGAAGGCCAGCACACGGGCGGCGGTGATGGCTTTGGACACCAGGTAGGCCGCTCCGCCCACGGCTATGCAGTATACGGCGCCGTGCCGGCGGATGGACTCGATCGCCTCGGTTCCGCGTTCGGCCTTGCCGATCATGCCGATGAGCCCGGTGTGCGCGAGCAACGGCTCGGTGAATTTGTCCATGCGTGTGGCGGTGGTCGGGCCGGCTGGTCCCACGACCTCGCCGGCCACGGCGTCCACCGGGCCGACGTAGTAGATGAAGCGGTCGTGCAGGTCGACCGGCAGCCGTTCACCGCGGGCGATCAGGTCGGCCAGGCGCTTGTGGGCGGCGTCGCGGCCGGTGAGCAGCTTGCCGGTGAGCAGCAGGCGTTCGCCGGCCTGCCAGCTGGCCACATCCGCCTTGGTGAGCTTGTCCAGATCCACCCGCCGTGCATCGACAGCCGCCTCACTGGTGATCTCCGGCCAGTCGGACAGTGACGGCGGTTCGAAGTGGGCGGGACCGCTGCCGTCGAGCGTGAAATGCAGGTGTCGGGTGGCGGCACAGTTGGGGATCAGTCCCACGGGCAGTGAAGCGGCATGGGTGGGGTAGTCCCGGATCTTCACATCCAGCACGGTGGTCAGACCGCCCAGCCCCTGGGCGCCGATGCCCAGAGCGTTCACCCTGTCCATGAGCTCCAGGCGCAATTCCTCGATGCGGTTGGCCGGTCCGCGTGCACGCAGTTCGTGGATGTCGATCGGTTCGAGCAACGCTTCCTTGGCCAGCAGCAGGGCCTTTTCCGGTGTGCCGCCGATACCCAGACCCAGGATGCCGGGCGGGCACCAGCCGGCCCCCATCTGCGGCACCTGTTCCAGCACCCAGTCGACGATGGAGTCGCTGGGGTTGAGGACGGCAAACCGCGCCTTGTTCTCCGATCCCCCTCCTTTTGCCGCGATCCTGATGTCCACCCGATCGCCTGGCACCAGTTCGACATGGAGTACTGCGGGCGTGTTGTCACGGGTGTTGCGGCGGACTCCGGCGGGGTCGGCCAGGACGGACGCGCGCAGTGGGTTGACGGGGTCGGTATAGGCCTGTCGCACGCCCTCGTCGACCATCTCCTGCAGGCTGAGTTGGGAGTCCCAGCGCACGTCCATACCCACCTTCATGAAGACCACGGCAATGCCGGTGTCCTGACAGATCGGGCGATG
>CALHRD010000068.1 GCA_938038385.1 uncultured Burkholderiales bacterium | reverse complement strand
AAGCCAGGCGCCGTTTTGGCCCGGAAAGCGGGCGCGTAGCGGGCTCACCCAGCGGGTGACCTCCAACGAAGGCAGAAATCGCAGTGTCCTCACCATGTTACGAATCCAATGCAGCGGTCAACTGCGGTTTTTAGGTTCATGCTTCGGGGTGGCGTCGCCATGTCCGTTAACCGCGCTCCGCGGACAGCGCACGGGCCGTTTCGAGCAAGCGGGCGTCAGCCGCCCAGTCCTCCAGATCCAGGCTGAGCTTGCGCTGCCAGTTGGGGTGACCGCTCACTGTGCCGGGCAGATTGGCCTGTTCCGTCTCGCCCAGCATGTCCTCGGCCTGCACCAGCAACACCCGCGCCGGACTGCGCGCAAGATAGCGCTGGATGGCCAGGGCCAGGGCAGGGGTCATCTCCGGCACGCCGGCCGGATCCGCGCTCATACCGGCGGGCAGCAGGCCCTCGCGCGCCAGGGCCAGCAAGAGACGGGCCCGGTCCTGGGCGCGGCCGACGATCTGGGACTCGCGCAGTTGCTCGTTGGGGAAGAGCCCCAATTGACTGCGCACCGTGATGTCGCTGCCGCGCCAGAAGCCGGCCAGGGTGGGCAGATCGTGGGTGGTGGCCGCCACCAGGGCATCGCGGTCGATCTGCCAGGGCGACTTGAAGCTGTGATCGCCCTGCCAGTGTTTCTCGAAATAGAACAGCCGGTAGGCCAGGATGCCCATCTCGCGCATGGCCTGGCGCATGGCATCGGGCACCGTGCCCAGGTCCTCGCCGATCACCAGACAGCGGTTGCGCTGGCTCTCGAGGGCCAGGATGCCCAGGAGGTCACGCATCGGGTAGGTGACATAGACCCCCTGGTCGGCGCGCTGGCCCGGCGGCACCCAGTACAGCCGCATCAGGCCCATGACGTGGTCGATGCGCAGGGCGCCGGCCGTGCGCATGTTGGCCCGCAGCATACGGATGAAGGGTCGGTAGGCCGCTTCGCGCAGGCGGTGCGGGATGAGCGGCGGCAGCCCCCAGTCCTGACCATGCAGATTGAAGTCGTCGGGGGGCGCGCCCACACTCGCCTCGAAGGCGTAGAGCTGACGGTGCATCCAGGTCTCCGCCCCGCCGCGGTCCACGCCGACGGCCAGGTCCTGGTACAGACCCACGCCCAACCCCCGCTGCCGGGCGCGCTCGGCAGCGGCGGCCAACTGGGTCGCTGCCAGCCAATGCAGGTAGAGGTGGTATTCGACCCGCTCGCGGTGCTGCGCGGCCCATAGTCTGACCGCCGGGTCGTGCGGACTGCGCAGGGCCTCCGGCCACACCGGCCAACCCCAGCAGGCCGCATCCCGGGCATGCAGATGCGCCTGCAGGGCCTCGTACAGGGCCTGCAGGTAGAGATCCTCGCCCTCTTTCTGGCAATGGGCACGGAAGGCGCGCGCGCGGTCGCTGTCGGTGTCCAGATGGCGGTTGCGGAAGTGGGCATAGAGCCGTTCCAGGATGCTGGTCTTGGCCTGCGCCACGGCGGCGTAATCGACCAGGGGGGCAGCCCGCAGTGCGGCGAGGCTGGCCTGGAAGCCGGGTTCGGCCACGGCGGCGCGGGCGTCGTCGCATTCCGCATACTCGGGCACCGCCTCGACGTCGATGTACAACAGGTTCAGGAATTGCCGGCTGCCCGGGCTGTAGGGACTGCAGTGCCGGGGGTTGTGCAGGTAGAGCGCATGCAGGGGATTGACTCCCACCAGGGCGGCCCCGGCGCCGGCGGCCCAGTCCACAAGGGTGGTCAGATCGGTGAAGTCGCCCATGCCCCAGTTGCGCGCCGAGCGCACGCCATAGAGTTGCACGCCCACCCCCCACACGCGGCGTCCGTCCGACACCGCCGGCGGCTGGTAACAGACGACTGGACAGACGATGAGCGACATCTCGGCGCTGGCTCGCCCCTCCACGGCGACCTCCAGACGGTGATAGCCAGGGGTGTCGCCGCCATGTTGGGACAGGTGCAGGGGCAGGGCGAGACCCAGGTACTCGCCGTCGGGCAGTTCGGCCCGCTCGAGCACCGCCAGGGTATCGGGGCGGAACGCCTCCTCGTGCACAGTGCCCTGTTCCAGGGTCAGACGCCAGCGGGCATCGCAACCCAGGTCGCGCGCGGGCAGCCGCAGCATCACGTTCGGCGCTGTCTCGCCCACGGTGTGCACCGAGACGGCGGGCAGCAGCCGCTGCCAGGGTGCCTGCCGCCACTGTCGCAGGCTTTCCCGCGCCGCGGCCTCGTCGGCACAGGCGATGCCCATGGCGGCGAGCAGGGCCTGCTTGGTCTCGAGCGAGGCGTGATGGGTGTGTCCCCAGATGTCCTGATACAGCGGCTGGATACCGGCCAGTTCGGCCAGGCGTTCGATGAGTTCGTGCATGATGCAGACCTGTGTCGGTTCAGGAGGCGAGCCCCCCCTCTGGGCGGGCGGACCTCAGGCGGGGCCGCAGCAGCAGCACCAGGGTGCGGCCCTGCAGGGGATATTCGCCGCCGGCGGCATAGCGGCCGTCACTGCCCAGGCCACGCTCGAAGGCGGTGTCCATCAGGCAGAACCAGGCGTCCTCACGGCCGTAGGCGGGCAGCTTGAAGGCAATGACGTCGTGGTGGGCGTTGATCAGCAGCAGGAAATCGTCGTCGCGCACCGGCCGGCCGCGCTCGTCGGTTTCGTCGAGCTCGGCGCCGGACAGGTAGACGCCCAGACAGCGGGCGAAATGCTGGTCCCATTCCAGGTCGGTCATCTCGCGGCCATCCGGGTTGAGCCAGGCGATGTCCTTGACGTCTTCGCCATGGATGGGGCGGCCCTGGAAGAAACGGCGACGGCGGAAGATGGGGTGCTCGCGGCGCAGTGCGAGCATGCGCCGGACGAAATCGAGAAAGGCCTGATCCTCGGCGTCCAGTTTCCAGTCCAGCCAGGACACGGCGTTGTCCTGGCAATAGGCATTGTTGTTGCCGCCCTGGCTGTGCGACAACTCGTCGCCGGCGCGCAGCATGGGCACCCCCTGGGAGAGCAGCAGGGAGGCGAGCAGATTGCGCTTCTGGCGGGCGCGCAGGGCGAGGACCTGCGGGTCGTCGGTGGGCCCCTCGACGCCGCAGTTCCAGCTCCGGTTGTGATGCTCGCCGTCGCGGTTGTCCTCGCCGTTGGCCTCGTTGTGTTTGTGGTTGTAGGACACCAGATCCTGCAGGCTGAAGCCGTCGTGGCAGGTGACGAAATTGATGCTGGCATAGGGCCGGCGGCCGTTGTGGGCGTAGAGGTCGGAGGAGCCCGTGAGCCGGCTGGCGAGTTCCCCGATCAGCCCGCCCTCGCCCTGCCAGAAGGCGCGCACGGCATCGCGGTACTTGCCGTTCCATTCGGTCCAGCCGACCGGGAAATTCCCCACCTGGTAGCCGCCTTCGCCCAGGTCCCAGGGCTCGGCGATCAGCTTCACGCGCGAGATGACCGGGTCCTGATGGATGATGTCCAGGAAGGCGCCCAGTTTGTCCACGGCATGCAGCTCGCGCGCGAGTGCGCTGGCCAGGTCGAAGCGGAAGCCGTCGACGTGCATCTCCTGCACCCAGTAGCGCAGGGAGTCCATGATCAGCTGCAGCACGCGCGGGTGCATCATGTTGAGCGTGTTGCCGCAGCCGGTGTAGTCCATGTAATAGCGGGGATCGGCCGCGAGCCGGTAATAGGCCATGTTGTCGATGCCGCGGAAAGACAGGGTGGGGCCCAGGTGGTTGCCTTCGGCGGTGTGGTTGTAGACCACGTCCAGGATGACCTCGATGCCGTGGCTGTGGAAGGTCTTGACCATGGTCTTGAACTCCTTGATCGAGCCCGTGGCGCTGTAGCGCATCTCCGGTGCGAAGAAGCCTATGGAGTTGTAGCCCCAGTAGTTCCTGAGGCCCATCTCCACCAGACGCCGGTCGTCGACGAAGGCATGCACCGGCATCAGCTCCACCGCCGTGACCCCCAGCGACTTCAGGTGCTCGACCACCGGCTCGCTGGCCAGGCCGGCATAGGTGCCGCGCAGGGGGGGCGGGATCAGGGGGTGCAGCCGGGTCATGCCCCTGACGTGCAGTTCGTAGATCACCGTCTCGTGCCAGGGCACCTCGGGCCGGCAGTCATCGCCCCAGGTGAAGGCCGGGTCCACCACCCGGCACTTGGGCATGCCCGAGGCGTTGTCGCGCCGGTCGAAGGCGAGGTCCTCGCGCTTGTGGCCGATGCGGTAGGCGAAATGGGCATCGGACCACTTGACCTGGCCGACGAGGGCCTTGGCATACGGGTCGATGAGCAGCTTGTTGGGGTTGAAGCGATGCCCCGCCTCCGGCCGGTAGGGGCCGAACACGCGATAGCCGTAGAGCTGGCCCGGGCGCAGCTCGGGCAGGTAGCAATGGAACACCTGGTCGGTGCGCTCGCGCAGGATGATGCGCTCCACCTCCCGGCGTCCCTTGGGGTCGAACAGGCACAGCTCGACGTCCTCGGCATGCTCGGAGAAGAGGGCGAAATTCACGCCCTCGCCGTCCCAGGTAGCCCCCAGGGGATAGGGCCGCCCAGGCCACACCGCCAAGGGCATCAGGCCTCCTCGCTGAAGGAGGTGCGGGCCATCTGGTAGGCTTGGGCCTCGGGCACCACGACGATGCCCGACGCGGTGACCTTGTAGTGTCGGGCGTCCGCGTCGGCGTCGAAGCCGATGCGCGCGCACGCCTCGATGACGTTGTAGCGGTCGACGATCACCCGGCTGAGCTTGGCGCCCCTGCGGATGGTGACGTTGTCCATGATGACACAACCATCCAGCTCCACCCCGGGCTCCAGCACCACCTCGCGGCGCAGCACGGAGTCCTTTACGCGCGCGCCGTGCAGCAGGCAGCCGGCGCTGACGATGCTGTTGTCGATGTGCGCGTCCTGGAACTTGGCCACCGGCCCCTGGTAGTTGCTGGAGAAGACGGGCCACTGGGCGTTGAACACATCGAAGCGGGGGGTGAGCCCCAACACGTCCATGTGCGCCTCGTAGTAGGCGTCCAGGGTACCCACATCGCGCCAGTAACCCTGTTCCTCGTAATCGCGCACGCCCGGCACACGGTTCTGGCTGAAGTCATAGGCGTACAGCCGCTCGGTGCCAACCAGCCGCGGCAGGACATGGGTGCCGAAGTCGTTCTCGCCGCGCTCGTGCGCCTCGGTCAGTGCCTGCATCAGGACCTCGGTGTCGAACAGATAATTGCCCATCGAAGCGAAGGCGCACTTCGGGTCGCCGGCCATCGGGGGGGGATTCATCGGCTTTTCCAGAAAGCCACGGATACGGCCGCGGGCATCGGCATCGATGACGCCGAAGGCGGAGGCCTGGGCCAGGGGTACAGGCAGCGCCGCGACGGTGCAGACGGCCTCGCGCTCCAGGTGGAATTGCACCATCTGGCGCACGTCCATGCGGTAGATGTGATCCGCCCCGAACACCGCCACCAGATCGGGATCGTGCTGGCGGATCAGGTTCATGTTCTGATGCACCGCGTCGGCGGTGCCCTGGAACCACTGCTGCCCGCGGCGCATCTGCGGCGGCACCACGGTGATGAAGTGTTCCGGCAGGATGGGCGGCAGCACCCACGCCTTGCGCACGTGCTCGATGAGCGACTGCGACTTGTACTGCACCAGCAGGTAGATGGCGTGGATGCCGGAATTCATCAGATTGGACAGCACGAAATCGACGATCCGGTAGCGCGCCCCGAAAGGCACCGAGGGCTTGGAGCGCTCGGCGGTGAGGGGGTGCAGCCGGCTGCCTTCGCCGCCGGCCATGACGATGGCCAGTATCCTGGGCTTTTTCATGATCGGGTCTCCGTCTGGGCTGGGCTGGATGGGCGCGCGGCGACGATCATACGCTCGCCGCAGTCGGGTCATCGTTGAAAGGGGTGATCTGCATGCTTTGTTCGCGGTCTATATTCAATGTAGCCGTTTACCATCCGTTGACAGGAGGTGATGCATGCAAGCGCGCGAAGAATTGCAGAAGCTGCTCGACACCCTGGCCACGCAGCGCGACGAACTGGTCGTCCGTGCCCATCTGGCCAAGCTGGAGGCGCAAGAGGAGTGGAGCGAGCTGGAAGGCAAGCTCGAACTGCTGCGCGCCAAGGCCGGCCAGGCGGCCGATGTGGCCGGGGATGCCGCCGAGGACGTGGCCGCCGCTGCAAGGCTGCTGGGCGAGGAGATCGCACGCGGCTACGAACGGCTGCGCCGGCTGTTCTGAGACCGGACGCCCCGGCCTCAGGGCCTCGCACCGTCCTCTTTCTCCAGCACCAGGCGCAAGGGCGGCGCACCGCCGTCCTTGGCCCGGCCGGGGTAGAGGGTGAGATGCGGGTAGGGGATCTCGATGCCGCGCGCATCGAAGGTCTTCTTGAGCCGCCGCAGGAACTCGCGCCGCACCGCCCACTGCTCCAGCGGTACCACCTTGAAGCGCGCGCGCACCACCACCGCGGAATCGGCCCAGTTCTCAACGCCGAGAAGCTCCAGGTCCTCCAGGATCTTCGGGCCGAATTCGGGGTCCCGACGCAGCTCCGCCGCCGCATCGCGGATGGCCTGGAACACCTCGTCCAGGTCCTCGCGGTAGGCCACACCCACGTCCACCAAGGCACGCGAGAACTCCAGGCTCATGTTGCTCACCTTGTCGATGAGCCCAGTGGGGATGAAGTGCACGGTGCCGTCCATCGCCCGCAGGCGCACGTGGCGCAGGGTGATCTCCTCGACTTGGCCACGCTCGCCGGCGATAGCGACGAAGTCACCCACCCGGATCTGGTTTTCCAGCAGCAGGAAGAAGCCGGTGAAGAAGTCCTTGACCAGACTCTGCGCGCCGAAGCCCACAGCGATGCCGACCACGCCGGCGGCGCCGAGCAGGGGGGCGATGGAGATGCCCAGCAGATAGAGGATCTCCATGACGACGCCGATGATCAGGATCACCGTGGCGACGTAGCGGATCACGCGCGAGAGGGTCTCCACCCGGCGCACCGATTCCGGGTCGTCGGCGCGCTTGAGGGCGAAGCGCTTGAAGACCGCGATCATGCGCCGGATGAGCCGCATGATCACCCAGGCGACGATGAGGACCAGCAGGATCTTCAGACCGCTTTCCACGTAGGGGATCAGGTCCTGGTGCACTTCCAGGCCGATCTTTTCGAGCAGCGCTTTCATGATGGTGTGGGAGTATTTACGGTGAGCCCCGGCCTGGGCGGGTAAAATGGCAAGTGTACATCCACCGGCTTACCTTCCATGCTCATCGCCAACGGCATCACCATGCAATTCGGGGCCAAGCCCCTGTTCGAGAACGTCAACGTCAAGTTCGGCGACGGCAACCGCTACGGCCTGATCGGCGCCAACGGCTGCGGCAAGTCCACCTTCATGAAGATCCTGGCCGGCACCCTGGAGCCCACCGCCGGCAACGTCGCCCTCGACCCGGGCGAGCGCATGGCCTACCTGCGCCAGGACCAGTTCGCCTACGAGGACATGCGCGTGCTCGACGTGGTGCTCATGGGCCACGAGGAGCTGTGGCGCTGCCTGCAGGAGAAGGACGCCATCTACGCCAACCCCGAAGCCACCGAGGCAGACTACATGCACGCCGCCGAGCTCGAAGCGAAATTCGGCGAAATGGGCGGCTATGACGCCGAGGCGCGCGCCGGCGAGCTGCTCCTGGGCCTGGACATCCCCAAGGACAAGCACGACGGCCCCATGCGCGAGGTGGCGCCGGGCTGGAAGCTCAGGGTGCTGCTCGCCCAGGCGCTGTTCGCCGACCCCGACATCCTGCTCCTGGACGAGCCGACCAACAACCTCGACATCAACACCATCCGCTGGCTGGAGGGCGTGTTGAACAGCCGCGACTCGACCATGATCATCATCTCGCACGACCGGCACTTCCTGAACCAGGTCTGCACGCACATGGCCGACCTCGACTACGGCACCATCACCGTCTATCCCGGCAACTACGACGACTACATGGAGGCCAGCACCGCCGCCCGTGCCCGGCTGGCCGCGCAGCAGGCGAGGAGCAAGGAGCGCATCGCCGAGCTGGAGGAATTCGTGCGCCGCTTCGCCGCGCACAAGGCCAAGGCGCGTCAGGCCACCAGCCGGCGCAAGCAGATCGAGAAGCTCAGGATCGAGGACGTCAAACCCTCCTCGCGCCAGTACCCTTTCATCCGCTTCGAATACGACCCCAAAGACAGGCTGCACCGTCTCGCCTGCGAGGTGGAGGGCTTGCGCTTCGGCTACACGCCAGACGCACCGGTCATCCGCAACCTCTCCGTGCACGTCGCCGCCGGCGACAAGGTGGCGGTGATCGGCGAGAACGGCGTGGGCAAGACCACGCTCATGCGCCTGCTCACGGGCGAGCTCAGCCCGCAGGCAGGCCGCATCCAGTGGGCGGAGAAGGCCAAACTCGGATACTTCGCCCAGGACCACACGGCCGAGTTCGACACCGACCGATCGCTCGTGGACTGGATCGCAGAGTGGGTGCGCGCCGGCGGCTACGAGGGCCAGGACGTCGAGACCCTGATCCGCGGCACCCTCGGGCGGCTGCTCTTCTCCGGCGACGAGGTGAAAAAGCCCGCGCGCGTCATCTCCGGCGGCGAGCAGGGGCGCATGCTGTTCGGCAAGCTCATGCTGCTCAGGCCCAACGTGCTCATCATGGACGAGCCCACCAACCACATGGACATGGAGTCCATCGAGTCGCTCAACACCGCGTTGGAGAAATACGACGGCACGCTGATATTTGTCTCGCACGACCGCGAGTTCGTATCATCGCTCGCGAACAAGATCATCGAACTCAAACTGGACGGCAGCCATGTGGTCTACGAGGGCACTTATGACGAATACCTGCACAGCCAGGGCATCGAGTGACCCCCCCTCCCCCCGGGGGGGAGGGGCTGGGGGAGAGGGCAGGCGGGCCGTGCTCGGGCTGATCGCCCTGCCCCTGCTGCTCACCGGCTGCGTCAACGACACCGCCTCCTATCTCATCGACGGCAGCAAGGAACACACCATCATGCTGCACCGCGTGCAGCAGTGGCTCTGGCAGGACAGCCTGGCGCTCACCATCGCCGCCAGCCGCATGCCCGAGTGCCGCGGCGGCATCGAGATCGAGGGCGTGCCGCGCAGCGCCCGCCCCGAGCTCTACGCAGCGCCACCGGAATATGCCGAACCGATCTACATCCTCAAGATCGATGACCGTCACTACGCCGTCAGCACGCAAAGCTGCCGGGTGCAGGCCTTCGAGCAGGCCCCGGCAAACCTGGGCAGGCGGTTGGGGGTGTTCGAGGAGAAGGAAGGGCGGTTTGCCTTCAGTCCGGCGGGTTGAGGCCGGTGCCACGGCGAGGGCCGGTCCGGCTCGCTGCGCGCGCGCAACTGTTGGCCATGACGCTGCGGCGAGCGACGTCCTGACTCATCCAAACGGCGAAGGCGGCAGCCCCTCCCGCCGCCTTCGCCGCTGGCTTGCGGTCACTGCATGGCCGCCTCGAAGCGCCTGTTGACCTCGTTCCAGTTCACCACGTTCCACCAGTTGGTGACGTACTCGCCGCGCTTGTTCTGGTATTTCAGGTAGTAGGCATGCTCCCACACATCCAGCCCCAGGATGGGGGTGCCGCGCTGCACGTCGGGCAGGTCCATGAGGGGGTTGTCCTGGTTCGGCGTCGAGGTGATGGCAAGTTTCCTGTCGGGGGTGACGATAAGCCAGGCCCATCCCGAGCCGAAACGGCCGAGGGCAGCCTGGTCGAAGCGTTTCTTCATCTCGTCGAGCGAGCCGAACTGGGCATCGATGGCCGACGCGAGCGCGGGGCCGGGCTTGCCGCGCTGGCCTTCGGGCGCCATCAGCTTCCAGAACAGGTCGTGGTTGTAGTGCCCGCCGCCGTTGTTGCGCACGGCCGGGTTGAACTTCGTGATCTGCCCCAGCATCGCCTCGAGTGACATGCCGGCGAGCTCGGGGTAGGTCTTAAGCTGCGCGTTGAGATTGTTCACATAAGCGGCGTGATGGCGGCCGTGGTGGATCTCCATGGTCATCTTGTCGATATGCGGCTCCAGGGCATCGGCCGCATAGGGCAGCGGCGCCAGCGTGAACTGGGCACTGGCGAGCGCGGGCAGACAGAAAACGGCCGCTGCAGCGGCAAGGCGGGAAAGACGACCGACGGCAACAGACATGGGCGGCTCCTTTGGAGGGAAGTGGATGGGATCACGATTCTGTCCGACGCGGGAGGTACGTTCAACCTAACGGACATGACGACGCCACCACGAAGCATGAATGTCGCCATGTCCGTTCCCTCACCCCCAGCCCCTCCCCCCCACCCCCGACCCCTCCCCCCGTGGGGGAGGGGAGGCTCGACCCTCCTCTCTCCCCCAGGGAGAGAGGCCGGGAGAGAGGGCCGGAGGGGGTGAGGGATGGGGAGGGGCGCTTCGTGGCCGCTTGCGCGACTTTCACGCTAACCGCGGTTGGACGGGCCCGAAGGCCGATCCAAGCGGGTGTCTGGCTCGCATCCTGCCGTTGCGGGCCGCATGCCCTGACCGAGGTCGGCTGTCCCCACCGGTCAGGGCAGAACGAGACCAGTCCCCCTCCGGCCACACGACCTACAACCTTGCGCTGCGATCCCCATGCGCGAAGCCGAGCAGCGGCGCCTCCACCCCCCGCCCCAGGGCGATCGCCTTGAACGATTCGCCCATCTCCGAAGGCTGCAGGAGCTTCTGCACCGCGGTGGCGGCGTGGTAGTAGTCCCGTGTGCCCGGATCGAGGGCGGCGAGCAGATCGAGCAGGCCACAGTTGATCAGGAATTGGGCCTGGCCGGTATAGCCGAGCAGCTCCAGTCCGGCCGCCACCCCCGCCTCGGCCACGGCAGTGAAATCGACATGGGCGGTCAGGTCGGTGAGGCCCGGCAGATGGAAGGGATCGGCGTGGGCGCGGTGGCGTCGGTGACACATGAGGGTGCCGCCGGTGCGTTGCGGGTGGTAGTACTCGCGGCGCGGAAAACCGTAATCGAGGAAGAGCAACGCGCCGCGCTGCAGGCGCTCGACGAGGCTGGCGATCAGGGCGCTGGTGGCGGGACACACCTCGCTGACGTAGTCCGGCCCGGTCACCGGTAGCCGCGCGACCGTCCCGCTCAGAGCCGCGTCGACGATCGGCCGGTCAGACCAGGCGAAGTCCTCTCCCTCGACCGACACCCCGCGTTCGAGCGGACCCGCTGCCGTCCAGTGCACCAGGTGCACGGGCAGGGCGTCGAGTACCTCGTTGCCCAGCACCAGGCCGGCGTGCCGTTCGGGCAACCGTTCCAGCCAGGCGAGGCGGGGCAGCAGGTCGGGCGCCTCGGCCTCGAACAGGGCGCGTTGCCGTGCACGCAAGTCGGCGCTCACTTCCAGCATGAAATAGTGCTCTGGCAGGCAGTCCAGTCCAGACAAGGCGGTGAGCAGGTCCAGCGCCAGCCGGCCGCTGCCCGGTCCCAGTTCCAGGATGTCTCCGCCGGTGGCCTGCAGCACCTGGGCCACCTGGCGTGCCAGTGCCCGGCCGAACAGGGGGGTCAACTCCGGCGCGGTGACGAAATCGCCGCCGGCACCGAACTTGCGCGCCCCGGCGCTGTAGTAGCCCAGGCCCGGAGCGTAGAGGGCGAGCTCCATGTAGCGGGCGAAGGGGATCCAGCCGCCGGCTGCCCTGATCTCGGCGCGGATTACTGCCGCAAGCTCCCGGCTGACGGCGAGGGCATCGGGTTCGGGCGGAGGGACGTCTGTGTTAGATTGCATGTGCCCATCATACAAACAATCCGCTTCCGCCATGGAATCCGCCGGTTCCGACTCCCCCCTGCGCGACACCCTGCTGGCCCTGCCGCGCTGGACGGCCTACACCGCCATTGGCCTGCTGGCCTGCGGCGTACTCACCGGCATCGCCCTGCTTGCCGCGCCCGGTCTGGAGGACGCCCTGCGCGGCACGGGCGGCCAGCTGCTGGTCGTCTGCCTGCCGGTGCTCTCCGTAGCGGTGGGCGTGCTGGGTGCGAGCCGCACCCGGACCGAGCGCATCGACGCCCTGGTGGCGGACTACCTGCGCCAGACCCTGAAGGAGAAGCTGCGCATCTACCTGGTGCGGGAGGCCGCCGCAAGCCCGCGCCGAGCGCCCTTTCCGCCCCTGTTCGAGCGCATGGAGCAGCACTGCCGTGAGGAACTCACCTCCTTCTGCGCCTACCGCTTTTTCGATGCGAACGGCCGGCGCTTCGACCTCCTGGTCAAGTCCAACGTCTACAACTTCGAGCTGTCCATGCGGCTGCACCTGCGCCGTCTGCCGACCGGCGTCACGGCCGCGCACCTGGGCAGTCCGGACAACTACCAAGACCTTGAGGAGTGGCCGCGCGCCCAGGGCAACCCGCTGGTGAACCTGGTGCCGTCCGTGGTGCACGGCAGCCTGGCCGAGGGCTACACCATCTATGTCGACGCCGATCCGGCCGGGGAGGGCATGGTCCTGCGCCTCAAGCTGCGGCAGAAATTGCGCGAGAACTTCCTCACCTCGCCTTATCTGCGCCGCTATTTCGCCGAGGACGCGGCCATCGCCGCGCATGTGTTCTACAGCGAGGCCTTCGCTGCCGACCTGGACATCACCGGGGGGGAACTGGATTGAAGGTCGCCATTCTTGGCGCCGGCCCGGCCGGCATGTCCTGCGCCAACGCCTGTCTGTCCTATGGGCTCGAACCGGTGGTGATCGAGGCCTCTGACCACGTCGGCGGCACCCAGCGCAGCAACTTCCACCCCAACCTGTGGATGCTGGGGCATCCGGACGAGACCGGCGAGGAGATGACTCGGCGGCTCGCCGCCCACTTCCTCGAGCTTGCAGTGACCCTGCATCGCGGCACGCAGATACGCTCGGTCATGCCGGCCGGCGACGGTTTTGTCCTGCAGCTCGCCACCCCTGAGAGGGAGGTGACGGAACACGCGCACGCCATCGTGCTCGCCACCGGCATGCGGCCGCGCGCCACACCGGCCCTGACAGCGCTCGCCGCCGGGTCGCAACGGGTGATCATCGGTCCCCTGTCTGACGCGATCCGCGATCGCATAAACAATGCGCGTGTGCTGATTCTGGGCGGCGGCGACAACGCCCTGGACCATGCCCTGTTCCTTGCCGAGCGCGGCAATACGGTGCGGGTGTGCACCCGCGCCCGCTTCTCGGGGCGCAAGCCATTCCAAACCGCCTGCGCCGCAAGACCGGAGATCGAATTGAGGGACCACTGTATCCCCGGCCGGCTGGCGGTGGAGGGTGACGAGATCGTGGCGGAATGGGGCAGTACGCGCTTACGCTACGACTGGCTGCTGGTGCTGTACGGCTACCTGCCCAACACCGAGGTGCTCGCCGCCTTTGCCGACGCAATCCGGCCGGCCGTTACGGTGAGCGGTCACATCCACGTCGACGCCTGGCAGCGCACCAGCGTGCCGGGCATCTATGCCGCCGGCGACCTCACCGACAGCCCGCAGCCGAGCGTGCCCACCGCCATCGCCCAGGGCTTGGCGGCGGCCAAGGCGATCGAGCGGGATTTTCAGTCCAGCGGCTTCTGAACCGGTCATCGGCGGGCAGCTACCTGGCTCCATCATCCAACCTCGGTTCGACGCCGCGGCGACCGGCACCCGCCTCCAGGGCCTTGAGCGCGATGCCCTGCACCGAGGCTGCGGCCTCGTCGGCCTTGCGGGTGAGTTCGCGGATGCGTTCTTCCTGTTCCTTTATCCTGACGTTGAGGGTGTCGATGAGCTGGTCCTTGAGACGCCGTTCCGATTCGGCCTCCTTGACCAGCAGCTCGCGTTCGAAGCGGTGCTGGGCCGTGAGACGCTCGGCGACGCGGGCTTCGGCCTCGCTCACGGCCTGCTCCAGTCGCGTGGGCAGGGCAGCGACCTGTTCGCGCAGTTCCCGCAACTCCTGCTCGCGGGCAGCCAGGGCCGCCTCGCGCTCCGCCCAATCCTTCTCCAGCGCGGCGCGGCGCTCTTCCAGGGCCTTGTCCTCGGCAGCGCGGCGCGCGGCGTATTCGTCCTCGTCCTTCTTGCGCGCCAGGCGTATAGCATAGCCGTATTCCTCCTCCTCGCGGGCACGCTCGCGTTTGACCTGTTCCTCGCGTTCCTTGCGCGCCCGCTCGTATTCCTCCTGTTCGCGCTTCCATTGTGCCCGCTTCACCTGCATCTCCGACTCGAAGGCGGCACTGCGCGCCTCCATCTCGCGCTCGAAGTCCTGGCGTTTTTCCTCCTGCGCGGCGATGAGGGCGGCCAGCGAGCCGGCCTCGGCCTGAATCTGGTGCAGCTCCTCCAGGTTGCGCCGTTCGATCTCGATCGCCCTGCGCAGCTCGCCCAGCCGCCGCGCCTCACTCACGAGCCGGGTCTCCACCTGGTCCAGGGCATTGCCTATGCTCAGTTTCAGGTCGGCCAGACCCTTGACCACCCCCTCCACCGTGGTGGCGGAGGCGGTCTCGACCACGGCCTTCTCCTCGCGCTGCGCCTTCTCCTCGCGACGGTTCTCGCGTCGGGCCTCGGCCAGTTGCCTGAGCGCCGCCTGGTAGGCGGCGAGGATCTCGTTCTTGGTGCTCCTGGCGGTGATTTCCGGCTCGCTCATCGGTTCCCCCTATAGGCTTTGTACCACGCCACCCAGCGGGCGATGCCCTCGGCCAGCGGCGTCTTCGGCTCAAAGCCGACGTCGCGCCTGAGGTCCTCGACATCGGCATAGGTGGCCACCACGTCGCCCGGCTGCATGGGCAGGAAGTTTTTCTGCGCCTCGCGGCCCAGGGCGTCCTCGATGGTGCGGATGAAGGTCATCAGCTCGACCGGCTGGTGGTTGCCGATGTTGTAGACGCGGTAGGGGGCGTAGCTCGTGCCGGGGTCGGGCGCGTCGGCGCGGAAATCGGGGTTGGGCTCGGGGATGCGGTCGAGCACGCGCACCGTGCCCTCGGCGATGTCGTCGATGTAGGTGAAGTCCCGCTGCATGCGGCCGTGGTTGAAGACGTCGATCGGGCGACCCTCCAGGATGGCGCTGGTGAACAGCCAGGGCGACATGTCCGGCCGGCCCCAGGGGCCATAGACGGTGAAGTATCTGAGGCCGGTGGTCGGCAGGCCGTAGAGATGGCTGTAGGTGTGGGCCATCAGCTCGTTGGCCTTCTTGCTGGCGGCGTAGAGGCTCACCGGGTGGTCCACGTTGTCGTGCACCGAGAAGGGCATCTTGGTGTTGGCGCCGTAGACACTGGAGCTGCTGGCGTAGACGAAGTGCTCCACTCCGTTGTGCCGGCAGCCCTCCAGCAGGTTGCCGAAACCGACCAGGTTGGTCTGGATGTAGGCATGCGGGTTCTTGAGCGAATAGCGCACGCCGGGCTGGGCAGCGAGGTTCACCACGCGCTGGAAGCGCTCGCGGGCGAACAGGTCTTCCATGGCCACCCGGTCGGAGATGTCCGCCTGCACGAAGCGGAAGCCCGGCATGGACCTGATCTGCTCCAGGCGCGCGAGCTTGAGGCGGGGATCGTAGTAGTCGTTCAGGTTGTCCACCCCGACTACCTCGTCGCCGCGCGCGAGCAGCAGCCTGGCGACATGCATGCCGATGAAGCCGGCCGCGCCGGTGACGAGTATCTTCATTTTCAGTTGCTCCACCTTGCAGCGGGCGATCCGCGGCTCATGTATCGTTGCGGTGGGCGATCAGCGGGCTGGCGAGCCGAATCTTTCGCGCCGCGGGCAGAAAGGGTCTGCATCATTGTAGCCTTTTCAAATCAACACCAGGTCCAGGCCCGGCAGGTCCTGGAAATCCCTGCCGTTGCGTGTCAGGAGGCGATAGCCCCACTGGACCGCCTGACTCGCCAGCCAGAGGTCCCGCACACGGTAACGATGCCCTCGCCCCGCCGCCCGGACCTCCGCTGCCAGATTGCCGAAGATCTCGCCCGTATGACCGTCCATCAGCAATAGCGGCTTGCGCTGCAGTCGTTGCAGGGCGGCTAGCCGTTTCTGACGGGTATCCGGGTCGGGCGCGATCTCAGCGCCAAACTTGAGTTCCGCTATGGTAACCGGCGAAAGATAGATGGGGGAGCTACCGGTGATGTCCGCCACGTCTGCCGGTGCCAGATGGCCCTGTTCCACATCGATCCACACGCAGGTGTCGATCAGGTAGCCCATGGATCACGCATCTCCCGATCCAGGTCGACATCGACGCGCTGCGCGTCCTCGATCCATCCCCGGGCCGCCCCTTCCGGCAGGGTGCGGTAGAGATCCGCCATCACCTCCATGGCGCTCTGCCGGGGCGGCATGGACAGCAGCCGCGCGATGGGCTGGTGGTTGCGCTCCACCAGGATCTCCTCTCCGCCGGCCGCCAGCCGATCCAGGACTTGGCGCAGATGACGGGCAAGCTCGGTGGCGGTAATGGTGTGCATGATCCACTCCCACGTAAAATCTGATCGGATCAGATTTTACGTATGCCTTCCCCTTTACGGCAAATGCGCGCCCTCTACACCCTGGCCTGGTGGGCCCTGCTGCCCTTCGCCTTCCTCTACCTGCTGGGTCGCTCGCGCCGTCAGCCGGAATACCGCCGGCACTGGGGCGAGCGGCTGGGCGGGGCGCCCGATCCGGGGGACCGCCCGGTCATCTGGCTGCACGCCGTATCGGTGGGCGAGACGCGGGCGGCCGCGCCCCTGATCCAGGCCCTGTTGGCGCGCCACCCCGATCACACCCTGCTGCTCACCCACACCACGCCCACCGGCCGGGCCACCGGCGCCGAGCTGTTCGGCGGGCAGGTGGTGCAGGCCTACCTGCCCTACGACCTGCCTTGGTGTGTCGCGCGCTTCCTGGCGCGCGCCCGGCCGCGCCTGGGGGTGATCCTGGAGACCGAGGTCTGGCCCAACCTGCTCGCCGCCTGTGAAAGACGTGGGGTCCCGGTCTATCTGGTCAACGCGCGTATGTCCGAAAAGTCGGCGCGCGGTTATGCCCGCTTCGGCCCGCTGACGCGGGCGAGCCTGGCCCGATTCCAGGCAATCGCCGCCCAGAGCGCCGCCGATGCCGAACGGCTGCAACGGCTCGGGGCACCCGCGGCCGTCGTCGCCGGCAATCTCAAGTTCGATGTCCCGCCGCCCGCCGACACCGCAAAAAGGGCGGCCGAGCTGCGCGCCGCCTATGGCACGCGCTTCGTCTTCCTGGCGGCCAGCACACGCGAGGGGGAGGAGGCGCTGCTGCTGGATGCCCTCGCCGCACTCGACCTGCCCGACCTGTTGCTGGTCATCGTCCCGCGCCATCCCCAGCGCTTCGAGGAGGTGGCGCGCCTGATCGAGGCGCGCGGCCTGCGGCTGGCCCGCCGCAGCGAGCGTCGCGCCGTGGCGCCTGGCGTGTCGGTGTTCCTGGGCGACAGCATGGGGGAGATGGCGGCCTACTATGCCGCCGCCGACGTGGCCTATGTCGGCGGCAGCCTGCTGCCTCACGGCGGCCAGAACCTAATCGAGGCGGCGGCGGCCGGGGTGCCGGTGCTCATCGGACCGCACACCTGGAACTTCGCCGAGGCGGCGCAGCAGGCGGTGGACTGTGGCGCGGCGTTGCGCGTGCAGGATGTCGGCCAGCTGGTCGAGCGTGTCACGGCCCTGTATGCCGACTCGGCGCTGCGTCAGGCCATGGCCGCGGCGGGCCTGGCCTATGCCCGCGAACACCGGGGCGCGACCGAACGGGTGATGGCGATGCTGGCGCCTGCGATCGAGGGTGGCTGACGCGGCGGGTCCGGCCTCAATTCCCGAGCAGGGCGTCGATGCCCTTGAGGTCATCCTCACTCAGGCTGCCGGCCGCCGCTTTGAGCTGCAGACCCGCGAGCAGGACCTGATAGCGCGCGGCGTAGAGGTCGCGCAGGGTGGCGTAGCGCTGCTGTTCGGCATTGAGTACATCGACGCGGGTGCGCACCCCCACCTCCAGGCCCAGTTTGGTCGACCTGAGCTGGGCCTCGTTGGAGACCAGCGCCTGCTCCAGGGCCTTGCTGCGGGCATCGCCTGAGACGACGCCCAGATAGGCCTGACGCGCCTCCAGGGCAGCCTGACGGCGGGCATTGTCGAGCTCGTAACGGGCGCGTTCCAGATTGGCCACCGCCTCGCGCACGCGCGAATCGGTGCCGCCGCCCTGGTAGAGAGGCAGGTTGAATTCCAGGCCGATGCTGCCGCTCTTGACATTGGTGGAGGTGCCGCTGCCGGGCAGGGTGCTGGTGCGGCGGGTGTCGGTGTACTGGGCGGTCAGGTCCAGGCTGGGGTAGTGGCCGCCACGCTGCCTTTCCACCTCGCGCCGGGCGATCTCCTGGGCGCTCTGGTTGAGCAGCACGCCGAGGCTTTGCTCCTGGGCCTGTTGCACCCAGGGGTCCATGCCGGACGGGCTGGGCAGGGGCAGGGCGACCGGATCCCTGAGCGGCGCGAGGCGGGGCGCGTTCCGGTTGATGAGCTTCTCCAGGGCGCGGCGCTTCACCTCCAGGTCGTTGGCGGCAGCGATCTCCTGCGCGACGGACAGATCGTAGCGGGCCTGGGCCTCGTGACTGTCGACGATGGTGGCCGCGCCGACCTCGAAGCTGCGCCGGGCCTGGGCGAGCTGTTCGGCGAAGGCCTGCTTCTGGGCCTGGGCCGTGGTCAGGTTGTCCTCGGCAAGGAGGACGTCGAAATAGGCCTGGGCCGCGCGCAACTGCAGCGCCTGCTGGGCCAGGCGCAACTGCTGCTCGGCCAGCGTGACCTGCAGCCGCGCCTGGGCTAGGGTCTCCAGGTTCTGCTTGCGGTAGATCGGCTGCGTGAGCGTGAGGCCGTAGCCATACGGCTGATTGGAGGTGCTGCCGGGTGTGGAGCTGACGTCGGTATCGGTGTTGCGGGCGAAGGCGGACAGGTTCAGGCTGGGCAGCAGGGTGGCACGGGCCTGGGGCAAGCGCTCCAGACCGGCGTGGTAGGCCTCGCGGGCGGCGGCATAGACCGGGTCGTTGGCCAGGGCGAGGCGATAGATGTCGCTCAGGTTCTCGGCGGCGGCCAGCGGTGCCAGCAGCGAGAGGGCGACGATCAGGGCGGTGCGGCGCATGGCGTCCTTCAATAGGTGGGCATCGTGGGGTCGGCCTCCTTGGCCCAGGCATCCACCCCGCCGGTCAGGTTGATGATGCGCCGGAAGCCGCTGTGGTCGAGAAAACGCGCGACATGGAAGCTGCGCACGCCGTGGTGGCAGATCACCACGATCTCGCCATCCTGCGGCAGTTCCTGCAGTCGGGCCGGGATGCCGTTCATGGGCACGGAGACCGAACCCTCGATGCGACAGCGCTCGAACTCCCAAGGTTCACGCACGTCCAGCAACATAGGCTTATCGCGCTGGGGGTCCTCCAGCCAGGCCTTCAGTTCCGCGGGGCGGATGTGCTGCATGGTGCGGGGGGATCAGAACACGAAACGCTCGGGTTGCAGCGCGTTGACGAGCGCCTTTAGATCGGTCTCGAACAACACGTCGGTGCGGCGCGCGTGCTCATCGACACACGTGATCAATTGCGCCTGCATCACCGGCGATTCCCCCACGACCGCGAACAGACGCCCGCCCGGATTGAGCCGCTTGAAATACGCCTCGGGCAATACAGGGGTGGAACCGGTGAGGACGATGGCATCGAAGCGGACGTCCTCGACCCAGTCGCGCGCTGCGTCGCCGCTTTTGACCTGCACGTTGGCAAAGCCATGCGCCTTGAGCTTGGCCTCGGCCGATTGCTTCAGATCGGGATGAATCTCCACGCTCACCACCTGCATGGCCTGGGCGGCCATGAGGGCGGTGAGATAACCGCTGCCGGTGCCGACCTCCAGCACACGGTCGGTGCGCTTGAGCGCCAGGGCCTGCAGCACCCGTGCCTCGATCTTGGGGTACCACATGGCCTCGCCGTGGCCGAGGGGGATCTCCATGTCGACGAAGGCGAGCGAGCGATAGACCGGCGGCACGAAATCCTCGCGCCTGACCCGCGTCAGCAGGTCCAGCACGTTCTGATCCAGCACCTCCCAGGGGCGGATCTGCTGCTCAATCATGTTATGACGCGCCAGCTCAAAATCCATGGTCCGTTCCGACAAGCCGGATAGAAAGGCCAGATCTTAGCACAGGGCCAGAACCGGCCGATATCGCCAGGCACCACGCGCAGTGCGGTTTTTCCCATATACATGAAGGAGATGAATCGGTGTATCCTGCCGGCTCTGACATTCGCTGGGGGTCCGGTCGAGTACCGGTGAGAGATACCCTTGGAACCTGATCCGGGTCATGCCGGCGTAGGGAAGCGACGGCCCCGGCCTCCCGCTCCCGACGATGGATTTGAGAGTAGGAGCCGCCCATGAACGCCAACCCCAACATCATCGGTCAACCCTTCCTCGCCGCCACCGCCCAGGTCGACGAGGCCGCCGTCCAGCCCCTGCCGAACTCGCGCAAGGTCTACGTCGAGGGCAGCCGCCCGGACATCCGCGTGCCGATGCGCGAGATCCGGCAATCCGACACCCAACTCGCCGGCGGCGGCGTGGAGAAGAATCCGCCCATCTTCGTCTACGACTGCTCCGGGCCGTACACCGACCCGGCGGTGAAGATCGACATCCGCGCCGGGCTGCCGGCCCTGCGCGCGCGCTGGATCGAGGAACGGGGCGATACCGAGCTGCTGCCGGGCCTCTCCTCCGAATACGGCCGGGCGCGCGCCGCCGACCCCAAGCTCGCCGAGCTGCGCTTCGGTCTCGAGCGCCAGCCGCGCCGCGCCAAGCCGGGCATGAACGTGACGCAGATGCACTACGCCAGGCGGGGCATCGTCACCCCGGAGATGGAGTTCATCGCCATCCGCGAGAACCTGCGCCGCCGCGAATATCTCGAATCGCTGCGCGCGGCCGGCCCGACCGGCGAGAAGATGGCGCTCATACTCACCCGCCAGCACCCGGGGCAGTCGTTCGGCGCCGCCATCCCGGAGGAGATCACCCCCGAGTTCGTCCGCAGCGAGGTGGCCCGCGGCCGCGCCATCATCCCGGCCAACGTCAACCACCCCGAAAGCGAGCCGATGATCATCGGCCGCAATTTTTTGGTCAAAGTGAACGCCAACATCGGCAACTCGGCCGTCACCTCCTCGATCGCCGAGGAGGTGGACAAGATGACCTGGGCGATCCGCTGGGGCGGCGACACGGTGATGGACCTCTCGACCGGCAGGAACATCCACGAGACGCGCGAGTGGATCATCCGCAACTCGCCGGTACCCATCGGCACCGTGCCCATCTACCAGGCCCTGGAAAAGGTGGACGGAAAAGCGGAGGAACTGACCTGGGAGATCTTCCGCGACACCCTGATCGAACAGGCCGAGCAGGGCGTGGACTACTTCACCATCCACGCCGGTGTGCGGCTCGGCTACATCCCCATGACCGCCGGGCGCATGACCGGCATCGTCTCGCGCGGCGGCTCGATCCTGGCCAAGTGGTGCCTGGCGCACCACAAGGAGAGCTTCCTCTATACCCACTTCGAGGACATCTGCGAGATCATGAAGGCCTACGACGTGGCCTTCAGCCTCGGCGACGGCCTCAGGCCCGGCTCCATCTACGACGCCAACGACGAGGCCCAGTTGGCGGAGCTGAAGACCCTGGGCGAGCTGACCCAGATCGCCTGGCGGCACGACGTACAGGTGATGATCGAAGGGCCCGGCCACGTGCCCATGCAGCTCATCAAGGAGAACATGGACCTGCAGCTCGCGTGGTGCGACGAGGCGCCGTTCTACACCCTGGGACCGCTCACCACCGACATCGCCCCCGGTTACGACCACATCACCAGCGGCATCGGCGCGGCCATGATCGGCTGGTACGGCACGGCCATGCTCTGCTACGTCACGCCCAAGGAGCACCTGGGCCTGCCGGACAAGGACGACGTCAAGGAAGGCATCATCACCTACAAGCTCGCCGCCCACGCGGCCGACCTGGCCAAGGGCCACCCCGGCGCGCAGATCCGCGACAACGCCCTGTCCAAGGCCCGCTTCGAGTTCCGCTGGGAAGACCAGTTCAACCTGGGGCTCGACCCGGACAAGGCGCGCGAATTCCACGACGAGACCCTCCCGAAGGAAAGCGCCAAGGTGGCCCATTTCTGCTCCATGTGCGGTCCGCACTTCTGCTCCATGAAGATCACCCAGGACGTGCGCGACTACGCCGCCCGCCAGGGCCTCGACGCGGCCGAGGCGCTGGAGAAGGGGATGGAGATGAAGGCGGCGGAGTTCGTGCAGCAGGGGGCTGAGCTGTATCGGAAGATTTGAGTTGTACATTAAATATTGTCAATGTACATTCAGGTCATCATGGAAAAGCTCTCCATCACCCAACTCAGGCAAAACCTGTTCAACATCATCGATCAGGTGCTCGCCACCGGCGAGCCCGTCGAAATCGAGCGTCACGGCAAGCGCGTGCTCATCATGCCTGAACACGGCGCGGGCAAATTGTCCCGCCTGAAAAAACGTGCGCTCATCGAGGGCGATGCCGCCACCCTGCCCGATGAAAAAGTCTGGGAATGGGACGACGCCAACCGCGCCTGACCTTTCTCGACACGCACATCGTGTGCTGGCTGTACGCAGGCCGGCTCGACCTCATTTCGCCAACCGCCCAGGCCGCCATCGAATCCGGCCTGCCGCGCGTATCGCCCATGGCCTTGCTGGAAGTGCAATACCTCCATGAAATCGGGCGCATCACCAAAACCGCCGATCAGGTCCTCGCCGCTCTGACCGATGAGATCGGTCTGCGGGTGGGTGAGGCGCCATTTGCCGATGTGGCGGCCAGGGCGCAGACCCTGGATTGGACGCGCGATCCCTTCGACCGGTTGATCGTTGCCGAGGCGCTGGTTGCAAACGGTGCGCTGATCACGCGGGATGACAACATCCGCGGACATTGCACGTGCGCCGTCTGGTGAGTCGGGCATCCCCGCTGGCGCTGGAGAACCATGCGGCAGTCGTGCAAGTCGCTGAGGCATACCGCGAGCCGTGAGCACCCGCCCCGCGCGGCGGCTGGGCGGCCCTGACCGCCGGTCACCTTCCCACTGTGGCTGGCCTTGGCTCTGGCGCGGCGAGACAGCAGGTCAGCGACCCGACGGTCGCACGGCCGGCGGTTCACGATCCCCTGCTGCCAGCGGGGTGGAATTTCAGCGGCGTCGGCCGCATCCTCTCCCGGGTCAGCCTTTCGTTGCTCCCGGTCACGTGAACACCCCGCCCCCCCGTCCCTTCATTCCTTTCGACCACAGCTACGCCCGGGAACTGCCGGGCTTCTACGCGGACTGTCAGCCGGCGACGGTGCCTGCGCCCGTGCTGGTGTTCTTCAACCGCGGGCTGGCGGAGGAATTGGGCCTGGGGCTGGACGGCCTGGACGCGCAGGCGCTGGCGCAGATGTTCTCCGGCAACCGCCTGCCCGAGGGCGCCCGGCCCATCGCCCAGGCCTATGCCGGGCATCAGTTCGGCCAGTTCAACCCGCAGTTGGGCGATGGCCGGGCGCTGCTGATCGGCGAGGTGATCGACCGCCACGGCCGGCGCCGCGACATCGCGCTCAAGGGCTCGGGGCGCACGCCCTTTTCCCGCCGCGGCGACGGCAAGGCGGCGCTGGGGCCCATGCTGCGCGAGGTGTTGATCGGCGAGGCGATGCACGCCCTCTCCATCCCCACCACCCGGGCGCTGGCGGTGGTGGCCACCGGCGAGCCGGTCTACCGCGAGCGCACCCTGCCCGGCGCCGTGCTCACACGTGTAGCCGCCAGCCACCTGCGCGTTGGCACCTTCCAGTACTTCTGGGCGCACGGCACGCCGGAGCAGGTGCGCCGGCTGGCCGACTACGCCATCGCCCGCCACTACCCGGAACTGCTGGAGGCCGAGGACCGCTACCTGGGCTTCCTCGACGCCGTGGCCGAGCGCCAGGCGCGGCTCGTCGCGCAGTGGATGCACGCGGGCTTCATCCACGGCGTGATGAACACCGACAACATGGGCATCCCCGGCGAGACCATCGACTACGGCCCCTGCGCCTTCATGGAGGCCTTCGATCCGCGCGCGGTGTTCAGCTCCATCGACGAGATGGGCCGCTATGCCTACGAGGAACAGCCGCGCATCGCGCGCTGGAACCTGGCGCGGCTCGCCGAGACCCTGCTGCCGCTCATCAGTGACGACGAGGGCCACGCCATCGCGCTGGCCACCGGGGTGATCGACGGCTTCGTCGAGCGCTACCGGCAGCACTGGCTCGCCGGCCTGCGCGCCAAGCTGGGCCTGGCCGGTCAGGTGGAACGTCTTGGCCAAAGCGCCGACGGCGCGGACACCGCCCTGGGCGAGGCCTGGCTGGACCTGCTCGCCGCCCAGCGGGTGGACTACACCCTGGCCTGGCGACATCTGGCGGACGCGGCGGAGGGCAAGGAGGCGCCGCTGCGCGCCCTGTTCCCCGGCCAGCCCGGCTTGGAGCGCTGGCTCGAGCGCTGGCGCGCACGCTGCGCCGCCGAGGATGCCGGGCCGGATGCCGCCGCCGCCCGCGCCGCGCGCATGC
Organism: uncultured Burkholderiales bacterium; assembly: GCA_938038385.1. Lineage (GTDB taxonomy): Bacteria > Pseudomonadota > Gammaproteobacteria > Burkholderiales > Thiobacillaceae > JANWZL01. The sequence goes on along the minus strand of CALHRD010000068.1, from coordinate 11,860 downwards.
GCCGGGTCAATCCGTGGCTCATCCCGCGCAACCATCGCGTCGAGGAGGCCATCGCCGCGGCCACGGACCAGGGTGACCTGACACCCTTCGAGCAGCTGCTGCAGGCGCTGCAGCGACCCTGCGACGAGGAGGCCGCCCTGGCCCGCTACGCCGAACCGGCACCAATCGAGTTCATGGCCGCGTTCCGCACCTTCTGCGGCACCTGAGCCCACGTGACCATGGCCTCGTAGCCGATTCACGCGGGCACCGGGGGAACGCTACACTTGCACGACCCGGTTTATCCGCGCATCAGACGCTCCGCCGCTCTTACCCTCAAACCGCTCCAGTCATGTACCCCAGCACCGAACGACTCGTCATCCTGGACGCGGATGGCACCACCGTCGATGCCTTTGGCGCCATCGAGCGCACCTTCGCCCATCACGGCATGGCCATCGGCGACCTCGCGCGCTTCCAGAAACGGCGTCACCTGTTCAAGTACCTCGGCGGGCTGAAGGAATTCCCCGCCAACCTGAAGCGCCAGATCGGCAAGCAGCGGCGTCGGCAGCTGATCGCCACCCTGACCGAGGTCTATCGGGCGGAGGCGCGCCTGTTTCCGGGCATACCGGAGCTGATCGGCGCCCTCATCGCAGCCCCCGGCATCCGCGTCGGCCTGGTCACGCGCAACATCACGCACGAACCGGCCGAGACCCTGCGCCTGCTCTTCCTGCGCCACGACATCGACGCCGCTGCGCTCGATTTCCTGGTCAGCGTGCCCCTGGGCGAGGCCAAGACCGGTCACTTCCGCGCCGTGCGCGAGCGCCTGGGCATCAACCCGGCGCGCGCCTATGTCTGCGGCGACGAGCACAAGGACTACCTTGCCGCCATCGCCACCGGCATGCACCCGTTCATCGTCTCCTACGGTTTCGAGGACCACCGGCGGCTGACCGAGCGGTTCGAAGTGCCGGAGGAGGTGATTTCGCGCACGCCGCAGGAACTGAGCGCGCGGGTGCGCCACGGGCTGGACCTCGCCGCGCCCACGGCCGAAGCGCCCGTCCGGAACGACGGCGAGCCTGCACACTCCATAGGCTAGTGCGCTCATCCAACCGCATCCCACCCGAAGTTTGCCGATGAAGATACGAGACACCCTCAAGCGTGGGCTCCTGCCGCTGATCGTCGTCGCCCTGGCCGCGGCCGCCGTCTGGATCTGGCAGCCCTGGCAGAAAGCGCAAGCTGGTCCGGTCTACCGCTTCGGCAAGGTGGAAGCGGGCAAACTCTCCGCCGCCGTCTCCGCCAGCGGCACCCTGGGAGCGCTGGTGACCGTCCAGGTCGGCTCGCAGGTCTCCGGTCAGATCGCCGAGCTGATGGCGGACTTCAACTCGCCGGTGAAGAAGGGTCAGGTCATCGCCCGCCTCGACCCGGCGACGTTCGAGACCCGTGTGGCCCAGGCCCAGGCCGATCTGCGCGCGGCCGAGAGCGCCGCCCAGGTGGCGCGCGACAACCTCGCGGTGCGCCAGGCGGAACTCGCCAAGGCGCGCATCGCCTTGGACGACGCCGGCCGCAACCTGGAGCGGAAAAAGGCCTTGGTGGCCCAGTCCTTCCTCTCCCCGGCGGAACTGGACAGCGCCCAGGCCGCCTTCGACACGGCGCGCGAGCAGGTGCGGCTGGCCGAGGCCGGCGTGCGCGCGAACGCCGCCCAGGCGGCGAACGCCGAGGCCCTGGTGGCGCAACGCCAGGCGGTCCTGCGCCAGGCCGAGGTGGAGCTGGCGCACACCGTGATCCGCTCGCCGGTCGACGGCGTGGTCATCAGCCGCAACGTGGACGTCGGTCAGACCGTGGCCGCCAGCCTGCAGGCCCCGGTGCTCTTCAGCATCGCCCAGGACCTGCGCGAGATGGAGGTCAACATCGCCGTGGACGAGGCCGACGTGGGCCGCGTGAGGCCCGGCCAGAAGGTGCGCTTCAGCGTCGATGCCTACCCGGGCGAGCGCTTCACGGGCCAGGTCAGCCAGATCCGCAAGGCGCCGCAGACGGTCAACAACGTGGTGACCTACAGCGTCATGGCCACCGCCGCCAACCCGGACGGCAAGCTGCTGCCCGGGATGACCGCCAATGCGCGCATCCTCACGGAGGAGCGTGAAAACGTGCTCAAGGTACCGAACGAGGCCCTGCGCTTCCGGCCGCTCAATCCGGACGGCTCGCCGGTCAAGCTCGAGGTGCGCGCGCGCGAGGAGGGTCCGGGCATCCCCGGCCGCGTCTGGACGCTGGGCAAGGACGGTCAGCCGCAACCCGTCTCCCTGCGCCTGGGCGTGAGCGACGGCAAGGCGACCGAGGTGCTGCGTGGCGAGCTCAGGGATGGCACGGAGATCATCCTCGGTTATGAGGAGGGCTCCGAGCCCAAACCCAAACGCCAGACCCGGCCCTTCGGCATGGGGATGTGATGCGGTGAGGGCTATGCGGTGACGGCTGAGACGCTGATCGAGGTCGGCGACCTGCGGCGTGAATACCGGCTGGGTGAGGTCACCGTGCCGGCGCTGCAGGGGGTGAGCCTCTCCATCCGGCGGGGCGAGTTCGTGGCGGTGATGGGGCCCTCGGGCTCGGGCAAGTCCACCTTCATGAACCTGCTTGGCTGTCTGGACCGGCCGAGCGGCGGCCGCTACCTGCTCGCCGGCGAGGACGTCGGCCGCTGCGACGCCGACCGGCTGGCGGCGGTGCGCAACCGCAGCATCGGCTTCGTCTTCCAGAGCTTCAACCTGCTGCCGCGGGTGACGGCCCTGGAGAACGTCGAACTGCCGCTGATCTACGCCCGCGTGCCGGCCGCCGAGCGACACCGGCGTGCGCGCGAGCGCCTGGCGCGCGTGGGCCTGGCCGAGCGCGCCGGCCACCTGCCGCGCCAGCTCTCCGGCGGCCAGCAGCAGCGGGTGGCCATCGCCCGCGCCCTGATCAACGACCCGCCTCTGATCCTGGCCGACGAACCCACCGGGGCGCTCGACTCGCACACCAGCCTGGAGCTGATGGCCCTGTTCCAGGAGCTCAACGCGGCCGGCATCACCATCGTCCTGGTCACGCACGAGCACGACGTCGCCGCCTTCGCCCGGCGCGTGATCCATTTCCGCGACGGCCGCATCGTCGAGGATCACCCCGTGCAGCGCCCCGCCCGCGCCGCGGAGATGCTCGCAGGGTCCAGCGCCCCTGCCCCGCCGTCGCTCATCACATGAACCTGGCCGACACCGCGCGCAGCGCCCTGCGCAGCCTGCGCGCCAACAAGTTGAGGAGCGGGCTGACCACCCTGGGCATCATCATCGGCGTGGCGGCGGTGATCACCATGCTGGCGGTGGGCGAGGGCGCCAAACGCACGGTGCAGGCGCAGCTTAAAAGCCTGGGCAGCAACACCATGATCGTCTTTCCGGGCACGATCACCGCCAGCGGTGTGCGCCTGGGCACGGGCACCCGCAACACGCTCACCGAGGGCGACGCGCGCGCCATCAGTGAGGAGGTGCCCGGCGTGCTGGCGGCGGGGCCGGGCATGCGCGGCACCGCCCAGGTGGTACACGGCAACCTGAACTGGTCCACCGTGGTCTTCGGCGTCACCCCCGAGTGGTTGATCGCCCGCGAGTGGCGGGTCGCGCGCGGCCGGGGCCTGGACGACAACGACCTGCGCACCGGCGCCAAGGTGGCCCTGGTCGGCCAGACCGTGGCCGACATGCTGTTCGGCGGCACCGACCCCACCGGCCAGGTCATCCGTGTCAAGAACGTGCCCTTCGAGATCGTCGGGCTGCTCGCCGCCAAGGGCCAGAGCTTCGCCGGCAACGACCAGGACGACATCGTGCTGCTGCCCATCAGCACCGCACGCAGCCGCGTGCTCGGCGGCGGTCCGGGGCGCAGCCGCACGGTCGGCCACATCTCGGTGAAGATGGCCGACGGCGTGGACATGACCGAGGCGGAGGCGCGCGTGCGTCAGCTCCTGCGCCAACGCCACCGTCTGCAGCCCGACCAGGACGACGACTTCAACATCCGCAACCTCTCCGAGGTGGTGGAGGCCGAGCAGGCCGCCTCGGGGGCCCTGTCAGGCCTGCTTGCGGCCGTGGCCGGCGTATCGCTGCTGGTGGGCGGCATCGGCATCATGAACATCATGCTGGTGTCGGTGACCGAGCGCACGCGCGAGATCGGCATCCGCCTGGCGGTGGGGGCGCGCAGCCGCGACATCCTGACCCAGTTCCTGACAGAGGCGGTGATCCTGTCCCTCATCGGCGCCCTGGCGGGGGTCGCCCTGGGACTCGGCAGCGCCGCGGCGCTGGGTCATTTCGCCGGCTGGGAGATCGTCCTGCAGCCCCATGCCTTCGTGCTGGCGGTGGCCTCGGCCAGCATCGTCGGCATCTTCTTCGGCTGGTGGCCGGCGCGCCGGGCGGCGCGCCTGTCGCCCATCGACGCCCTGCGCTATGAGTGAGGCCATGGCCGCCGAACGCACGCGTCTGTTCAGCCTGTTCCCCGCACTCTCCGGCCTGCCGCACGGCCTGGCGGCGGAACTGGACAGCCGCCTGCAGTGGCTGGGTGTCCCCGCCGGCACGCTGATGTTCGACGCCGGCAGCCCCTGCACGGGGCTACCCCTGGTGCTCGCCGGCAGCATCCGGGTCGCCAAACGCAGCGACGGCGGACGCGAGATCGGGCTCTACCGGGTGATCCCCGGCGAGATCTGCCTCATTTCCCTGAGCTGCCTGCTCGGCGGCGACGACTACGCCGCCACCGGCATCGCCGTCGAGCCGGTGCGGCTGGCGGCGCTTCCCCGGCCCCTGTTCATGCGTCTGGTGGAGGGTCACGCGCCGTTCCGCGCAATGGTGTTCCATCTCTACGCCGAGCGTCTGGCCGGCCTCATGCAACTGGTGGAGGAGGTGGCCTTCCGTCACCTCGACGAGCGCCTGGCTGCATGGCTGACGGAACGCGGCCCGCACATCCATCTGTCGCACCAGGCCATCGCCCAGGAGCTCGGCAGCGTGCGCGAGATCGTCTCGCGGCTGCTCAAGCAGTTCGAGGCGGCGGGCTGGGTGCGGCTGGATCGGGGCCATGTCGAGGTGCTCGATCCGCTCGGACTGCTCGCCGCGTATGCTGCGCCTGCCCGCTGAAGCGTGACTGGCAGCGCGCAACCGTTCGGTGCGCTAAGGTGGGAAGTGCCTGCGCGACAGTAACCGGCCGTCTGGCGGACGGTCGCATCCACCCGTCGGGGGATGCGAAGCGCCCGGAGGCGGCCTACCTATGGAGGAACGTCCATGTCCAAACGACCCCTGGTCCTGGCCCTGAGCCTGACCGTTCTGTCATCCACCGTCCTGGCAGCCGAGGCGCCGCCGCCGGATGGCCCACCGCCCGCGGGCCTGCCCTTCAACGCCTTCCTCAGCGAGGACGAACTGCGGCTGTTGTTCGACTACACCCGCGACGCCATGATCGCCGCCACGAAGGGCGAGCGTTACCGCATGCCGCCGGAGCTGGCGCACACCCTGGCGCGTGTGCGGGAGCGCCTCATGCGCCAGGGCAATGCCGCAGTGCGCCAGATGATGGAGATGATGCAGAAGGACCTGGACCGCGCCCTGGAGGAGATGAAGCCGCCGGCTCCGGAGCCGAAGGCGGAGCGCACCGGCACCTGACACCCACGATCCGTGTTCCCCGGCTGGCGTGACCCGTAGGTTGGGTTTCAGCCCGATGGGGTGGCTGATGAGATGGTCGGTTGTCGGGCTGAAGCCCGATCTACAGGGCGTGACACGTGCAGGCGGAAGTGCTGCACGTTTCCCTAACGGACATGGCGACGCCACCCCGGAGCATGAATGTCGCCATGTCCGTTCCCTCCCCTTAAGCCCCTCCGGCCCTCTCTCCCGCCCTCTCTCCCCCAGGGAGACAGTCGGGTCGAGCCTCCCCTCGGGCCCTCTCTCCCAGCCTCTCTCCCTGAGGGAGAGAGGAGGGTCGAGCCTCCCCTCCCCCACGGGGGGAGGGGTCGGGGGTGAGGGATGGGAAGGGGAGCTTCGTGAGCCGGCTGCGCCGACTTTCACGCTAAAAACCCTTTGTCCAGAAGCTCCATGGTGAGCTGCCGGTAGGCGTGCGCCCCGGGGCTGTCACCTGCGTAAACGAAGATGTCCAAGCCATGCGCCGGGCTCTCGGCGAGCGCCGGGTCGTCGGGGATCCTGGTGTCGCACAGCACCTCGCCGTAGCGCTGCTTGAGGTTGGCCAGGGCCTCGCGGCACTGGGGGCGGGATTCGTCGTAGCGGGTGAGCACCACGCGGCGCTCGATGCGGCGCTGCAGCGGCTGCTCCAGCACCTGCAGGGCGATGTCCAGGCGGTTGAGGCCCTGGATGGTGAGGAAGTCGGAGGTCACCGGGATCAGCACCCGGTCGGCGGCGAACAGGGCGTTGAGCGAGAGCACGCCCAGGGCCGGGGCGCAGTCGATGAGGACCGGGCTCGGGCCGAAGACGCCGGTGTCGCGCAGGCCCTTCCTGAGCCGGCTGGCCACGCCCGGTGTGCTGCCGAGCAGGGCGTCGATCTTGGACAGATCGGCGTGGCCCGGAATGAGGCGGATGCCATTGCCGAGACGACGCACCATGCCCTCCAGAGGCAGCCCGGAGCGGAAGAATCCGGACATGCAGGCCGCCGAGGGCACGCCGCGCACGCCCAGGGCCAGACTCACATGGGCCTGAGGATCGAGGTCGAGGATGACGGGCTGGCGGTCGAGCATGGCCAGCCCGGCCGCCACGTTGAGCGTGGTGGTGGTCTTGCCCACGCCCCCCTTCTGGTTGAAGACCGCAATGACCGCCACGCCTACTCCACCGTGACCGACTTGGCCAGGTTGCGCGGCTGATCGACGTCCGTGCCCTTGAGTACCGCGACGTGATAGGCCAGCAGCTGTAGCGGCACGCTGTAGGTGATGGGCGCGGTGGAGGGGTGGATGTCGGACAGGGTGAGGTTCTGGAAGCGGTCCAGCTCTATCCTCACCTCCTTGTCGCTGAACAGGAACAGCTCGCCGCCGCGGGCGCGCACCTCCTGCAGGTTGGACAGCACCTTGTCGAGCAGGGGGTCCTTGGGCAGGGCGCACACCACGGGCATCTCCGCATCCACCAGGGCGAGGGGGCCGTGCTTGAGCTCGCCGGCCGGGTAGGCCTCGGCATGGATGTAGGAGATCTCCTTCATCTTGAGCGCCCCTTCCAGGGCGATGGGATAGAAGCAGCCGCGGCCGAGGAAGAGGGCGTCCTTGCGGTCGGCGAAGGCGTCGGCCATGGCGCTGATGGCGTCGTTCAACTCCAGCACCACCTCGACCTGGCGCGGCAGGGCGTGCAGCTCGTTGACCAGCACCTCCTCACGCTCGCGCGTGAGGCCGCGGCGGCGGGCAAGCGCCAGGGTGAGCAGGCGCAGCGCCGTGAGCTGGGTGGTGAAGGCCTTGGTCGAGGCCACGCCGATCTCGGGCCCGGCACGCGTCATCAGCGCCACGTCGGACTCGCGGGTGAGCGAGGACTCCGGCACGTTGCAGATGGTCATCGACCCGATGTAACCCATCTGCCGGCTGCCGCGCAGGGCGGCCAGGGTGTCGGCCGTCTCGCCGGACTGGGAGATGGACAGGAACAGCGTGCCCGGTGGCACCACCACCTTGCGGTAGCGGTATTCGCTCGCGACCTCGACCGCGCAGGGCACGCCCACCTCCTCCAGCCAGTATTTGGCGACCATGCCGGCGTGGTAGCTGGTGCCGCAGGCGATGATGTGCACGCCCAGGGTGCGGTCGAACAGATCCTTGGCTTCGAAGCCGAAGCTCTCTTCCAGCAGCCGCCCCTTGTGGATGCGCCCCTCCAGGGTCTCGGCGATCACCGCCGGCTGCTCGAAGATCTCCTTGAGCATGTAATGGCGGTAGGGGCCCTTGTCGGCGGTGGAGGCGGACAGTTGCGAGACGCGCTCAGGGCGTTCGACCGGGCGGCCCTCGGCATCGTAGACGCACAGCCCGGTGCGGCTCACCTCGGCCACGTCTCCCTCGTCCAGGAAGACGAAGCGCTGGGTCACCGGCAGCAGGGCGAAGACGTCGGAGGCGATGAAGTTCTCGCCCAACCCCAGCCCGATCACCAGCGGGCTGCCGGCGCGGGCCACGACCATGCGTTCCGGGTCTTGGGGACTCGCCACCGCCAGGGCGTAGGCCCCGACCAGGCGCTTCACCGCCTGCTGCACCGCACGCAACAGGTCTGTCTCGGTTTCGAGGATGCTGGCCAGCAAGTGAGCGATCACTTCGGTGTCCGTGTCCGAGGTGAAATGGTAGCCGTGCGCCTTCAGTTCCTCGCGCAGTTCGACATGGTTTTCGATGATGCCGTTGTGCACGATGGCCACCTTCTCCCCGCTCATGTGCGGGTGGGCGTTGCGCTCCGCCGGCATGCCGTGTGTGGCCCAGCGCGTGTGCGCGATGCCCAGTGCGCCTTCGATGGGACGCTCGGCCAGCAGCTCGCGCAGCCTCGCCACCTTGCCCACCGCACGGATGCGTTCCAGCCCGCCGTCATTGAGTCGCACCGCCAGGCCAGCCGAGTCATAGCCGCGATACTCCAGCCGCTGCAGGCCCTCCATGAGGATGGGCACGACGTTGCGTTGGGCGATGGCGCCGACGATTCCGCACATGGTCAGACTCCAGGGATGAGGGAGGGGTAATGGGGTGTGGGTTGTCGGTTATGGGTAATGGGGTTGATCAGTAAGCTGGTACTCACATTCCTCATCACCCATCTCCCTTTCCCGCTTTGGTCGGACGTTTCCAACCGTTGATGGTGGTCTGCTTCACCCGCGACAGGGTCAGCTCGCCGGCGGGGGCGTCGCGGGTGAGCGTGGTGCCGGCCCCCAGGGTCGCGCCGCGGCCTACGGTTACCGGCGCGACGAGCTGGGTGTCGGAGCCGATGAAGGCCTCGTCCTCGATCACCGTGCGGTGCTTGTTCGCGCCGTCATAGTTGCAGGTGATGGTGCCGGCGCCGATGTTGACCTTGCGCCCGACATAGGCATCGCCCACGTAAGACAAATGGTTGATCTTGGAATTGACGCCGACCTGGCTGTTCTTGATCTCGACGAAGTTGCCGATGTGCGTCTCAGCGTCCAGGTCGGTGCCGGGACGCAGCCGCGAGTAGGGGCCGATGCGCGCCCGGGTGCCGATCCTGGCCCCCTCGATATGGCAGAAGGGCAGGATCTCCGCCCCCTCCTCGACTTTGACATCCTTGAGCACACAGTAAGCACCCACTTTCACATTGTCCCCAAGCGCCACCTTGCCTTCGAACACGCAACCGACATCGATGAGCACGTCCCGGCCGCAGGCGAGCTCGCCACGCACGTCGAGCCGGGCTGGGTCGCTCAGGGTCACCCCCTGGGTCATGAGATCGGTGGCGATGCTCGCCTGATGGGTGCGTTCCAGATCGGCCAGTTGTTGGCGGCTGTTGACACCCAGCACCTCCCATTCGGCCGCCGGGTGGCATGGAAGTATGCGCTCACCTTCTGCGGCCGCCATGCCGATCACGTCGGTCAGATAGTATTCGCCCTGGGCGTTGTCGTTGGTCAGTCGCGTGAGCCAGCCCATGAGCTTGCCGGCGGGCAGGCAGAGGATACCGGTGTTGACCTCGTCGATGGCCAGCTCATCGGCGCCGGCGTCCTTGTGCTCGACGATGCGCTCGACCTGACCGCGGGTGTTGCGCACGATCCGACCGTAACCGGCGGGGTTCTTCAGCCGCACGGTGAGCAGGGCGATCGCCCCCTCGCGGGCGATCAACACCATCTCCTGCAGGGTCTCCGGCCGGGTGAGCGGTACGTCGCCATAGAGGATGAGCACGACGGCTGCCGGGTCGAGGTGCGGTACCGCCTGCTGCACGGCATGGCCGGTGCCAAGCTGCGGCTCCTGCCGCACCCACAGCAGGTCGGCCCGGCCGATGGCCGTCGGCAGTGTCTCACCGCCATGGCCATAGACGACGCAGATGCGCTCGGGCCGCAGGCTGTCGGCAGCGGCCAGTACATGGGCCAAGAGGGGACGGCCGGCCAAGGGGTGCAGCACCTTGGGCAGGTCGGATTTCATGCGCGTGCCCTTGCCGGCGGCAAGGATGACGACGTTCAGGGGGGCGTTCATGGGCGGCGGGTGATTACTCGGTCTCGGCCAAGTATAACGGCAGCACTGCGGTATTTTTTAGCGTGTATGTCGCGCGAGCGACCACGAAGCTCCCCTCCCCCCACCCCCAACCCCTCCCCCCGTGGGGGAGGGGAGGATCGACCCGCCTCTCTCCCTGGGGGAGAGAGGCCGGGAGAGTGGGCCGGAGGGGCTTAAGGTGAGGGATGTGGAGGGGCGCTTCGTGAGCCGGCTGCGCCGACTTTCACGCTAACTCGCTCAGCGCCCCTTCTTGCGCAGCTTCTGGATGGCGGCGAGCTGTGCGATGGCCTCGGCCAGTTCGGCCTGGGCCTTGGCATAGTCCATGGCCGAGCTGCGGTCGCGCATGGCCTCCTCGGCCTGGCGTTTGGCTTCGAGCACACGCGCCTCGTCGAGGTCAGCGCCGCGGATGGCGGTGTCGGACAGGATGGTGACCACGCCCGGCTGCACCTCGAGAATGCCGCCGGAGACGAAAATCAGGTCCTCCTCGGCGCGATCGGGCGACTTGATGCGCACCGAGCCGGGCTTGATGCGGGTGATCATGGGCGCGTGGCGCGGGTAGATGCCGACCTCGCCCATCTCCGCCGGCACCACGACGAACTCCGCCAGACCCGAGTAGATGGCGGCTTCCGCGCTCACGATGTCCACATGGATGGTCATTGCCATTTACTTAACCCCGTGATGGGGGATGGGGGATGAGGGATGGGAACAGGGTCTTCGCTCTACACCCATTCCCCGTTCCTCATCCCCCATGCCCGGTTTACTGAATGGTTTTCGCCTTTTCGACCGCCTCGTCGATGGTGCCGACCATGTAGAAGGCCTGCTCGGGCAGGTGGTCGTACTCGCCGGCGACGATGGCCTTGAAGCCGCTGATGGTGTCCTTGAGGCTCACATACTTGCCCGGGGCACCGGTGAAGGCCTCGGCGACGAAGAAGGGCTGCGACAGGAAACGCTGGATCTTGCGCGCGCGGGCGACGATCAGCTTGTCGTCGGGGGAGAGTTCGTCCATACCCAGGATGGCAATGATGTCACGCAGCTCCTTGTAGCGCTGCAGGGTGGCCTGCACGGAGCGGGCGACGCTGTAGTGTTCCTCGCCGATCACCAGGGGATCGAGGATGCGCGAGGTGGAGTCGAGCGGGTCCACGGCGGGGTAGATGCCCAGCTCGGCCACCTGACGCGAGAGCACCAGGGTGGCATCGAGGTGGGCGAAGGTGGTGGCGGGCGAGGGGTCGGTGAGGTCGTCCGCGGGCACGTACACGGCCTGGAAGGAGGTGATGGAACCGGTGCGGGTGGAGGTGATGCGCTCCTGCAGCGCCCCCATCTCGGAGGCGAGTGTGGGCTGGTAGCCCACGGCGGAGGGCATGCGGCCAAGCAGGGCCGAGACCTCGGTACCGGCCAGGGTGTAGCGGTAGATGTTGTCGATGAACAGCAGCACGTCGCGGCCTTCGTCGCGGAAGTACTCGGCCATGGTCAGCCCCGTGAGCGCCACGCGCAGCCGGTTGCCCGGCGGTTCGTTCATCTGGCCGTAGACCAGGGCCACCTTGTCGAGCACGCCGCCTTCCTTCATCTCGTGGTAGAAATCGTTGCCCTCGCGGGTGCGCTCGCCCACGCCGGCGAACACCGAATAGCCCGAGTGCTCGACGGCGATGTTGCGGATCAGCTCCATCAGGGTCACCGTCTTGCCCACGCCGGCGCCGCCGAACAGGCCCACCTTGCCGCCCTTGGCGATGGGCATGATGAGGTCGATGACCTTGATGCCGGTCTCCAGCA
>CALHRD010000067.1 GCA_938038385.1 uncultured Burkholderiales bacterium | reverse complement strand
GCGCCCGGCGGTGGAGGCGGGTGAGCGTTTGGGTTTCCTGCCCGGCGACCTGGTGCAGAAGGTGGACCCCTACTTGCGCCCGCTTTATGACGCTCTCTATGACCTGATGGGTTTCGACAAGGCAACCCGCGCCTTCGAGCGACAGGTGATCGAGATCGCGCCACTGGCCTTCATGCGCGGCAGGACGCTCAACCACGCCTTCATCATCCTCGACGAGGCGCAGAACACCACGCCGGAGCAGATGAAGATGTTCCTCACCCGCATCGGCTTCGGCTCCAAGGCGGTGGTCACCGGCGACATCACCCAGATCGACCTCGCACGCGGCCAGAAGAGCGGTCTGGTGGAGGTGCGCGAGATCCTTCGCGAGGTGCGCGGCATCGCCTTCACCGAGTTCCAGAACGACGACGTGGTGCGACACCCCCTGGTGGCGCGCATCATCGAGGCCTATGACGCCCACGCGGCGCGCGAGGCGGCGCGGGGCGAGGGCTAAAGCGGTGGGGGGCGAGACCGGCACACAACGCCGTCTGCAGCTCGTCGTGCAATATGCGGTCGGCGACCGGAACGACCTGCCCGACCGGTCGCAGCTGAGGCGCTGGGCACAAGCGGCGCTGATGCAGCACGCCGAGGTGACCCTGAGGTTCGTGGATGAAGACGAGGGCCGCAGTCTCAACCGCGACTACCGCGGCAAGGACTACGCCACCAACGTGCTCACCTTCGCCTACGCCCCCCCCTCACGCCTCACATCTCACGCCTCAGCCCTGAGCGGTGACATCGTCCTGTGCGCGCCGGTCATCGCCCGAGAAGCGCTCGAACAGCACAAGCCGCTGCAGGCCCACTACGCCCACCTGGTGGTGCACGGCCTGCTGCACCTGCAGGGCTATGATCACGAACACGAACGGGAGGCCACTGCCATGGAGGCGGTGGAAAGCTTTATCCTACGCAGGTTGGGTTTTCCCGACCCCTACACAGCCCCATGAACGACGACAGTCACCCGCGACCGACCTTCCTGGAACGACTCACCTCCTGGCTCTCCCGTGAGCCGGACAACCGCGAGGAGCTGCTGGACCTGCTCCACGCCGCCTACGACAAGAACCTGCTGGATGCCGACGCTTTGTCCATGATCGAGGGCGTGATGCAGGTCTCCGAGATGCAGGTGCGCGAGATCATGATCCCGCGGGCGCAAATGGACGTGGTGGACATCAACGACCCGCCCGACAAGATCCTGCCCTTCGTCATCGAGACCGCACACTCCCGCTTCCCCGCCGTGGACGGGGACCGCGACGACGTGGTCGGCATCCTGCTCGCCAAGGACCTGCTCAGGCTCTGCACCGAGGAGGAGGTCGATCTGAGGGACATGCTGCGCCCGGCGGTGTTCATCCCGGAGTCCAAGCGGCTCAACGTCCTGCTGCGTGAATTCCGTGCCTCGCGCAACCACATCGCCATCGTCGTCGACGAATACGGCGGCGTGGCGGGGCTCGTGACCATCGAGGACGTGCTCGAGCAGATCGTCGGCGACATCGAGGACGAATACGACTACGACGAGGCCGAGGACAACATCGTGCACCAGGGCGAGGATAGCTTCCGGGTGAAGGCCCAGACCGAGATCGGCGATTTCAACCTCGCCCTGGGAACCGCCTTTTCCGACGAGGAATTCGACACCGTGGGCGGACTGGTCACCCACGCCTTTGGGCGGCTGCCCAAGCGCGGCGAAAAGATCGCCATCGGCGGTCTGGAATTCCAGGTCCTGCGCGCCGACAGCCGTAGACTGCACACCCTGCTGGTGCGCCGCCTGCCCCAGGCCAGCCTGCTGTGAGAGCGCCGCGCCCCCTTCTGCTTTTTCTGCTGCTCCTGCCGCTATTCCCCGCGATCTCGACCCTGTTTACCGCGCTGCAGGCGGGATTTGTCGGGCTGGCGTGGTGGCGGTGGGGACTCATCGCCCTGCTGCCCGGCCTGGCCTGGGTGTAGCTGCGGTACTTTTCAGTGCCCGGCTGCCGCGACGCCTGCCGCCCGCTGGACACGTCTTCTCACACCCATCATGGCGGCGCATGACGGACGGCACTGCCTGCGCGACGCAGGCCGGGCGGACATCCCGCCGGGCGCGTCCGGCACACATGTCGAACGTCTGCGCGCCGATCCGTGCTTGCTATCCTGAATCATCCCACTGTTGTGCTTCGGCCAGGGCGGCGCACGACCGCCCAAGGCAGCATCTACGACCTGGAGGAGACCATGGAACACACACCGCTTGGATTGTTGCGCGTCAAGGTCATCGCCCTGGCAGTGACCGACCTCGAGCGCGCCCGCCGCTTCTACGGCGACACGCTCGGTCTGCCGCCCGCCTACGAGGGCACGGAGCATGTCGGTTATCTGCTGGGCGGCGTCATCCTCATGCTGAAGGCCGATGCCGCCGTGACCCCCACCGCCATGCCCAATCCCCGCATCACCCTGGACACCGAAAACGCCCGCCAGGCGGAAGCGGGCCTGCGCGCGCGCGGGGTCGCCATCGCCGATCCAGTGGCGCGTTACGGCGAGTTCGACGTCGGCAGCTTTCTCGACAGCGAGGGCAACAAGCTCTGGTTCTGCTCGGCGGTCTGAGCGCCCTGGCAATGTCTTGTTTTTTCCATTACCTTTGCGGCAACTCTCTCACCTTGACCACAGGCAGATCATGACTTCCGCATGGAGTGAATACTTGCAAACACGCGGCGCCGTCGTGGTCGACGGTGTCGTGCAGCATTTCGGCGACCCCGACGCCGAACTCGCCCACGCCCGCGACGGTCTGGCGCTGGCCGACCTGTCACACTACGGCCTGATCGCCTTCACCGGCGAGGACGCGCAGACCTTCCTGCACAGCCAGATCACCAACGACCTGAGGGGCTTGCGGGAGGATCGCGCGGTGTTTGCCGGCTACTGCTCGGCCAAGGGCCGACTGCTGGCGAATTTCCTCGTCTTCCGACGCGGGGCCGAGCTTTTTGTCATGCTGCCGCGCAGCCTGCGCGAGGGCACCCAGAAGCGTCTCGCCCTATTCGTGCTGCGGGCCAAGGTCAAGCTGCGCGACGCCTCCGACGAATGGGTCGCCCTGGGCCTTTCCGGCAAGCAAGCGACGAGCCTGGTGGCCGCCCGCTTCGGCCGGGCCCCCGCCGCCCTCATGGACGCGGTGCAGGGGCCGGACGGCTGGGTGGTGCGGCTGGGTGAGAGCCGTTTCGATGTCTTCGTCAGCCCGGAGTCGGCGCCGGACCTCTGGCAAACATGGGCCGCACAGGCCAGACCGGTCGGCGCGCCGGCCTGGGACTGGCTCACCATCGCAGCCGGCGTGCCGGTCATTCTGCCGCCTACCCAGGATCATTTCGTGCCGCAGATGGTCAACATGGAGCTGCTGCAAGGTGTGAGTTTCCAGAAGGGCTGCTATCCCGGCCAGGAGATCGTGGCGCGCAGCCAGTACCTGGGCAAGCTCAAGCGGCGCATGTACCTGGCCCATGTCGAGGCCCAGGCTGCGGCCGGGCAGGAGCTCCACAGCCCCGACCTGCCCGGCCAGGCCTGTGGCCTGGTTGCCAATGCCGCCCCCGCGCCGGGCGGCGGCACCGACCTGCTGGCGGTGATGCAGGTGAGCAGCCACGACGGCGGCAAGGTGCATCTGGGCAGCGCGGATGGCCCCCGCCTCGTCTTCAAACCCCTGCCCTACGGCCTGGATGGCTGACGCAGCGGCTTGCAGCAATCGACCTCCCGGCATGGCCTATACCTACTGTGTCTGGTACCGGGTGACCGATGACGGCCCGGACACCGAGACCGTGCTGCGCAGCATGATGGCGCGCCTTGCCTGCCGCACCGGCATCGAGGGTCGGCTCATGAAGAAGTGCGATGAGCCCCGACTGTGGATGGAGGTCTACACGGAGGTCGCCGATGCAGACGCCTTTGCCTCCAGGCTTGCCCAGGCCGCTGACGAGTACGATGTCGCCATGTTCGTCGCCGGCGAACGCCGCGTCGAATGTTTCATCGAGGACCGGCCCGTGCCGCCGGCCTGTGTCCACGCAGCGCCATGACCCGACAGCCCGGCGAACGCAAGCAGCAGAT
Source organism: uncultured Burkholderiales bacterium (assembly GCA_938038385.1). Lineage (GTDB taxonomy): Bacteria > Pseudomonadota > Gammaproteobacteria > Burkholderiales > Thiobacillaceae > JANWZL01. Next base: position 16,875 of record CALHRD010000067.1, on the reverse strand, counting down.
CCTGCAAACCCTGGCGCAGATGCTGGAAGAGCCCCAGCCCGAGAAGATCACCACGGCCGCACTGGCCCAGCGTCTGGGGGTGTCGGAGGCGGCGCTCTATCGACACTTCGCCAGCAAGGCGCAGATGTACGAGGGTCTCATCGAGTTCATCGAACAAGCCCTGTTCTCACGCATCAACCGCATCGTGAGCGAGGAGACCGACGCTGCACGCCAGGTGCGTGCCATACTCACCCTGCTGCTCGGCTTTGCGGAGAAAAATCCGGGCATGACCCGGGTGCTGGTGGGCGAAGCCCTGGTGCACGAAAACGAACGCCTGCAGGCGCGGGTGAACCAGTTACACGACCGGCTGGAGGCCATCCTGCGCCAGAGCCTGCGCATTGCCGCCAGCCAACAGGAACCGCCCGCCGTTCAGGACAGCAGCGCGGCGCACGCCAATCTCCTCCTGTGCTTCGTGCTGGGGCGCTGGCACCAGTACGCCCGCAGCGGCTTCAGACGCCTGCCCGGCGAGTTCTGGCCCTTGCAGCAGGGCCTGTTGCTGCCCTGAAGCCGCAGGCCCTCAGACGCCGGCCGACCTGGAGGATCATTCCGGAAACGGCGGTTGACCGCCGTATTGCCCCTCGTGTCGCCGCATGGATATCGGTGTCTTCACCAAGGCCGGCTCGCGTTCACCGGGTCTGAGCGCCCCCTCCCATCCCTCACCCCCGACCCCTCCCCTCCACCCCCACCCCTGACCCCTCCCCCCGAGGGGGAGGGGAGGCTCGACCCTCCTCTCTCCCTCAGGGAGAGAGGCCGGGAGAGAGGGCCGCAGGGGCTGGGGGAGAGGGAACGGACATGGCGACATGCATGCTTCGGGGTGGCGTCGCCACGTGCGTTGGCCCGACACCCAGGCATGATCCGTAGGTCAGGCTTCAGCCCGACACCGAAAGCGCCGGAGAGCGTCGGACTAAAGTCCGACCTACAAGCCTGACCTACAAGCCTGACCTACCAGTCCGAGCTGCGCATGGTTGGTCGTGATCGACACGGATTCAGGGTGCATCCTATCGTGCGCTGAGCTCGGCCGCCGGCGGCGCGCCGCCGGATCGACCTGCGCCGACCGGCGCCGCCGTACAGGTCTGGGCGAGTCCAAGCGCGGCTTGGGCCTGCCCGGACGCACCACAGACCGGGCAGCGCGAATCGCGCTTGAGCCGGATCTCCCGCCACTGCGTGGCAAGCGCGTCGAACAGAAGCACTCTGCCGCTCAGGCTTAGGCCTATGCCCATGAGCAGTTTCAAGGTCTCGACCGCCTGCAGGCTGCCCACCACGCCCACGAGCGGCGCGAAGACCCCGAATTCGGCGCAGCGCATCTCGCCCGTCTCGCCCTCGGCCGGGAACAGGCAGGCATAGCAGGGGGCATCCGGCCGGCGCAGATCGAATACGCTCACCTGGCCGTCGAAACGCACCGCCGAGCCCGACACCAGCGCTCGGCGATGCATCACGCAGGCGGCGTTGACGGCGTAGCGGGTGGCGAAGTTGTCGCTGCAGTCCAGCACCACGTCGGCTGCCGCCACCGCGTCCATCAGCGCATCGCCTTCCAGCCTGCACGCCAGCGACGTGACCGTCACACCAGGATTCATAGCCTGTATGCGGCTGGCCGCGGACCGTGCCTTGTTGATCCCCACGGCGCTCATGTCATGCGCGATCTGCCGCTGCAGATTGGTCAGGTCCACGCTGTCGTGGTCGGCGAGGCTGATATGGCCGACGCCTGCGGCCGCCAGATAGAGCGCTGCCGGAGAACCCAGCCCGCCGGCGCCGATGATCAGCACATGCGAGGCGAGCAGGCGCTCCTGACCCTCGACACCGATCTCGTTGAGCAGGATGTGGCGGGAATAGCGCAGGAGCTGGTCGTCGTTCATGCCCAGATCAGGCTGCACGGTGCCTGTTTCGCCGACGAAGGCCGATCCCGAAGTCATCGAGCCCAAACGCCGTGGTAGCCTTAGGGTGAATGTCGCGCAAGCGACCTCGAAGCGCCCCTCCCCATCCCTCGCCTCCGACCCCTCCCCCTGATGGGGAGGGGAGGCTCTCCCCGCCTCTCTCCCCGGCGGAGAGAGGGCCGGAGGGGCTGGAGGATAGGGAACGGACAAGGCGACATTCATGCTCCGGGGTGGCGTCGCCATGTCCGTTGGACCAGTGGCCCGTCACCTGTATTGCCTCCACTCCTGCGGCGTCTCGTCGCGGTCGCCGTGCGGTCGCTGGTCCCATACCTGGATGTGGGGCTGGTAGTTCTTGGTCTTCACCTCGGGTTTGCCCAGGTTCTCACGCTGCACCCGTTCCACGTGATGGATCAGGGCACGCTTGACCAGGATGAGCAAACTGACCTCGAGGTGGAAGCCCTGCTGGCTGAGCAGCGACTCCAAGTCCTCCAGGCTGTGGTCTGCGAGGTCATAGTGCACCTCCAGCCGTCTTTCATCCAGGCGCCGGACGGTCAGGTGCGGCAGTTGTGAGAGCAGGGCGTGTGCCCGCTCCGTCTGGGCGGGCGGCGTGGGATGGAAGACGATCTCCCGCTGCTTGCGCGTGTCACCGGGCAGCGTCATCTCCCCCGCCTGCTAGCGCTGCTGCAGGAAATGCAGCCCCTTGAGCAGGATCAGCGCCTGGTTGAACTGATAGTCGTTCCTGGAGATGATCTCGCGCGTCTCCGGCGTCTCGGTCTTGCCGTCCTTCCGCACCTTGTCCTTGTTGTCTTTGTTCTCCTTGGCCGACTCCTCCTGGCCATTGGCGAGATGACGGGTGAGGTCGGCCTCGCGCACGGCGAGCGACGGTGCGGCCTCGGCGGCGGTGACCGTGGCCTCCTCGACGACGATGTCGGGCACGATGCCCTTGGCCTGGATGGAACGCCCTTTGGGGGTGTAGTAGCGCGCGGTGGTGAGCTTGATGGCACTGCCGTTGTTCAGCGGCAGTATGGTCTGCACCGAGCCCTTGCCGAAGGTCTGGGTGCCGACGACCACGGCGCGACGGTGATCCTGCACCGCGCCGGCGACGATCTCGGAGGCGGAGGCCGAGCCGCCGTTGACCAGCACGACCAGCGGGACGTTCTTGACCCATTCCGGCAGTTTCACCAGGTAATCCTTCTCGCCGCTGCGCAAATAATGCTCGCGTGCATTGGTCAGACGCATGCGCGCGTCTTCGCTGCGTCCGTCGGTATAGACGACCAGCTCATTGGGCTTGAGGAAGGTGCCTGCCACAGCCACGGCGGAATTGAGCAGCCCGCCCGGATTGTTGCGCAGGTCCAGCACCAGGCCCTTGAGTTCGCCCTTGTTCTGTTCCTGCAGGCTCCTGAGGGCATCCGCCAGATTCGGCCCTGTCTGCTCCTGAAACTGGGTGATACGCACGTAGCCGTAGCCGGGCTCCACCAGCTGAGACTTGACGCTCCTGATCTTGATCACCGCGCGCGTGATGGTCACGACGATGGGCTTGGCTTCGCCCTTGCGCATGATCGTGAGGGTGATGTCGCTACCCGGCTTGCCGCGCATGCGCTTGACCGCGTCGTTCAGGGTCATGCCCTTGACCGGCGTCTCGTCGAGCTTGATGATCAGATCGCCGCTCTTGATGCCGGCGCGATGGGCGGGGGTGTCTTCGATGGGGGCGACCACCTTGACGAAACCGTCCTCCATGCCCACCTCGATCCCCAAACCGCCGAATTCACCCTGCGTGCCCACCTGCAGTTCCTTGAAGGCCTCGGCATCGAGATAGGCGGAGTGCGGGTCGAGACCGGAGAGCATGCCGTTGATGGCTTCCGTCAGGAGCTTCTTGTCCTCCACCGGCTCGACATAGTCGCTCTTGATCTTGCCGAAGATCTCGGTGAAGGCACGCAGGTCATCGACGGGCAGGGAGGCCTGTTCCCTCTGGGCCACCGCCGGATAGTTCAGTGTGAGCGCCGCGCCCAACAGGGCACCCAGGGCCAGCAGACCGAATTGCTTGAATCTGGAAATCTTCATATGCGCCATATGCTCACAACGCGCTCAGCCGGCGGCGCCGGATCTGACCCAGGACAGGGGATCGAAGGGCCGCCCCTGCCGACGTAACTCGAAGTACAGGCCAGGATGCTCCTGACCTCCTGTATTGCCGACCGTAGCGATGACATCGCCCGCCCGGACAAGTTCACCCACCTGTTTATACAGACTTTCATTGTTGCTGTACAGGCTCAGGAAGCCGTCGCCGTGGTCGAGGATCAGGAGGTTGCCGAAGCCCCTGAGCCAGTCGGCAAAGGCGACCCGGCCGTTGCCGACGGCGCGCACCTCCCGTCCCTGCGGGGCCCGGATGAACAGCCCTTTCCATGCCGGTCCGCCCCCCTCCCGAGGCTGCCCGTAGCGCGACACGATCTCGCCCGCCACGGGCAAGGCCAGGCGCCCCTTGAGCTTTTCGAATTCGTAGTTGGCCAGACTGGCATCGGCCACGTCGGTGACCTGCTGCCCCGGCGTCCTGGGCTTCTGGGCCGGCCGCGCCGGCCTGGCCGCCAGACGGCTCAGCCGCTCGATCAGGCGGGTCAATCGCTGTTCGTCGCGCACCAGGGTACTGACCTGCCGCCGCTGCGCGCGGATCTGGTCGGAGAGCTTGTCCAGCACGGCCTGCCTCTGGCGCATCTCCGACTCGAGTGCCTTCTTCTGGCGAAGCTGCTCTGCGCGCGCCTGATCCAGGCTCTGCCTGCGCGCCTGGGTCTGCGCCTCCAGCGCCCGCAAGCGGGCGAGGGTGCTTTGGTAATCGCGGATCATGTCCTGTCGGGCCTGCGCGACGTAACGCAGATGGGTCATTTGGCGCGCGACCTCGGCCGGATCGCGCCCGCTGAGCAGCAGACGCAGGGCGTCGTTGCCGGTCTGGGCATGGCTGCTGCGCAGGAGCTGCGCCAGCCGTTCTTGTTGTGCCGCGAGATCGGCTTGCGTCTGCCGGGTGGAGACGGACAACTCGTCGAGTTCCCTGTTCAGCGTCCGCAACCGCAAGCCCAGTTGACGCAGGCTGCGGTTGACGTCGGAGATGCGCTGCTCGGATTGCTTGAGGGCGTCCGCCACCTCGGATCTGTCCTCGGCGGCCTGCTCGATCTCCTTCTTGAGCTGCTCGATGCGCTGACGCAGACCCTCCAGTTCCTGCCGCCTGCCGTCCACCGACGCCCAGACCTGGGTGGCAAGACACATCAGCAGCAGGAGGCGGACGATCAGCACACCTCAGGCCGGGGATTGCGGTGCGGCAGCACCCGGGGGGTCTGCTGCGTCATCGAACGTCACCAGGGGATGACCGGACATCTCCCTGGGTTGGGGCAGGCCCATCATCCTGAGCAGGGTCGGGGCCACGTCCTCGAGCGCGCCCTCCTCGGCAACGCGCGCAGGCCGGCCGACATAGATCAGGGGGACCAGGTTGGTGGTATGCGCGGTGTGGGGTTGGTGCGCCACCTCGTCCAGCATGCACTCGGCATTGCCGTGGTCGGCCGTGATCAGCACCTCGCCGCCGATCTCCTGCATGGCCGCGACCACCCGGCCCAGGCATTCGTCAACCACCTCGATGGCCCGCCGGGCCGCGGCCAGGTCGCCGGTGTGACCGACCATATCGGGGTTTGCATAGTTGCAGATGATGGCGTCGAACCTGCGGCTCCTGATGGCCTCGACCAGACGGTCGGTCACTTCGAAGGCGCTCATCTCAGGCTTCAAGTCATAGGTGGCCACATGCGGCGAAGGCACCATGATGCGCTCCTCGCCGGGGAACACGGTCTCCACGCCGCCGTTGAAGAAGTAGGTCACGTGCGGATATTTTTCCGTCTCGGCGATGCGCAACTGCCTGAGGCCCAGGTTGGAGATGTATTCGCCGAAGCTGTTGCTGATGCGCTCCGGCGGGAAGGCAACCGGCACGTCGAACTCCTCGCTATAGCTGGTGAGCGTGCAATAGCGCGCGAGCCTGGGCACGTAATCCCGCTCGAATTCGGCGAAGTCCGGGGCGACGAAGGCGCGGGTGAGTTGACGCGCCCGGTCGGAGCGGAAATTCATGTACACGACGGCGTCGCCATCGTGCATGCGAACCGGGGTTTCGCCTGGGGGCACGATGGCAGTGGCCTTGACGAACTCGTCGGTCTCGCCGCGCCCGTAGGCCATGTGCAGACCCTCGAGCGCAGTGGCGGCGCGGTATTCGGCCCGGCCCAGCGTGATCAGATCGTAAGCCTGCTTGACCCGCGGCCAGCGCCGATCGCGGTCCATGGCGTAGTAGCGGCCGACGATGGAGGCGATACGGCCGCGGCCCAGGCTGTCGAGCTTGCTCTGCAGACGCTGCAGATAGACCTCGGCGCACTTGGGCGGTGTGTCGCGCCCGTCCAGGAAGGCGTGCATGTACAGCTTGTCCACCCCTTCACGCGCAGCCATCTCCAGCATGGCGTGGATGTGGGTCTCGTGGCTGTGCACGCCGCCGTCCGAGACCAGACCGAAGACGTGCAGGGCACCGCCCGAGTCCTTCACCTGGCGTATGGTCTCGAGGATGGCGCGGTTTTCAAAGAAGTGACCGGACTGGATGGCCAAGTCGATGCGCGTGAAGTCCTGATACACCACCCGGCCCGCGCCGATATTGAGATGGCCCACCTCGGAATTGCCCATCTGCCCGCTGGGCAACCCGACCGCCGACTCGGAGGCGTGGATCAGGGTGTGTGGATGCTGCTCCCAGAGCCGGTCCCAGTTGGGTTTGTACGCAGTGGAGATGGCATTGTAAGGGTCCGGCGCGCGGTAGCCGAAGCCATCGAGGATGATGAGAAGTACGGGTCTGACTGCAGGGGGCATCAGAATATTTTATTAGAAATTCGGGCAAAATCCATCGTCATTTTATTATATTTGGATACTGTTTGCGGTCTTGACGCCGTTACAGTAAGTTTACGCGCCTCAACGCGGAAGGAATCCCACATGGCCTCCACGGAAATCATCGAGAACGACGAACACATCGAACAGGCCTCCCGCGCCCTGAAGGCCATGTCGCATCCGCTGCGGCTGAAGATCCTCTGCGTTCTGGGTGACAAGGAGGTCAGCGTGCAGGATATCGTCGACAACGTGGGCACCTCCCAGAGCAATATCTCCCAACACCTGGCCATCCTGCGCGACAAGGGCGTGCTGCGCACGCGCAAGGACGCCAACCGGGTCTATTACCGCGTCAGCGACACCCGCACCCTGCAGCTCATCGGCATGATGCGTGATGTGTTTTGCGGGTTCACCAAGCAGTGACAGCCGGTCCGAAGACCGCGTTCACGCATTTCTTGCATAAATATTTTTGATGATGTATATTAGCCGATACTGATATACCCGTCCCGCATCGGCCGGACGGATTCTGTGGCGGTGCACCCGTCTACCCAGACTAGGAGTTCGGTGATGACCTTCGACACACTGCGCGGACTGTTGCTGCCCGTCGCCCTGGTGGTGGTCCCGGCCGGCGTGCTGGCCGAGACGCTGGACTTCGACAAGGCCGTCGAACTGGCCCTGAACCAGAATCCGGACATGGCGGTGAGCCGCGCCCAGATCGAGCAGGCCGAGGCCGCGATGCGCCAGGCCGAGGGCAGCGGCAAACCCCGCATCAATCTGTCCGTAACCGCCACCCACACCAATGACGCCCTCAACGCCTTTGGCCTGAAGTTGTCGCAGCGCAACGCCACGTTCAACGATTTCGGCGCCGGCGAGTTCACCGGCCCGGCTGCCCTCGGCGTCGCCCCGCGCAACCTGAACCATCCGGGTGCCGTCAGCAACCTCAACCCGCGCGTCGAGCTGCTGATCCCGGTCTACAACGGCGGCATGGTGAAAAGCTACGTGGAGCAGGCGCAGGCTTATGTTCGCGCCGCCCAATCCGGCGACCTGATGGCCCGCCAGCAGCTCATCAAACACGTATTGATGGCCTACCAGGGCGTGCATACGGCACGGGCTTACATCAAGGTGGCCGAGCAGGGCAAGGTCGCTGCCGAGGAATACGTGCGCATCACCGAGAAGCTGCACAAGCAGGGTATGGCGGTGAAAAGCGACGTGCTCACGGCGAGGGTGAACCTGGAGGAAGTGAAACTGAAGCTGCTCGAGGCGAAAAACGCCGAGGCCGCGGCCCTGGATCAGCTCCGGCTGTTGCTCGGCAAGCCCCTGTCCGAGCCCGTGGACGTCGGCGCGCCCGTGCTGCCGACCCTGCTTGCCGGCAGCGACGCGGACCTGCGCCGGCAGGCCCTGGACGTCCATGCCGGACTGCGGGCCCTGCGCAACCAGGTCCAGGGTGCCGGCGCCGCCGTCGAGGCCGCCCGCGCCGGCTTCAAGCCCCAGTTCAACGTCATGCTGCGGGGTGACGTGAACGACAAGGACCTTGGCTTCGGCGCCGCCTCCTACACCGCCGCCGGCGTGCTGTCCTGGGCCGCTTTCGACGGCGGCGTCGCCCGGGCCGCGGTCGACCGGGCCGAGGCCCAGCGCTCCGAACTGGCCGCCAAGTTGCGCCAGGCCGAGGAAGGCGTCGCCTACCAGGTGGGCGATGCGCGCCGCAAGGCGATGGAGGCGGAAGAAAAGATCGTCGCGCGCGAGATCGCCGTCGAACAGGCCGCCGAGGCCCAGCGCCTGGTACAGAAGCGGTACGAGAGCGGTCTGGGCACGCTCATCGAACTGCTCTCCGCCCAGGCCCAGCTCGACCGTGCCCGCGCCGATCTGGTGGCGGCCCGCTACGACCTGGCCGTCAGCCGCGCCGAGTTGAAGCGCGCCGTGGGCGTGCTGTCCGCAGAACAACTCTGACTCGAGGTGAGCGACATGATCCATACCCCCTCTGTCCGGATCAAACATCTGGCCGCCGCTCTGGCGCTGGCGTTTTCCCTTTCCCTGCCCGGTTGCGGCGGGGAAGAGCACGGCAAGGCGAAGGAAGCAGTGGTGGCCACCGTTCAGGCCCAGGTCACGACCATCGAGCCCGTGCAAACCGACTCCTTCACCGTCACGCCCGGCACCGTGGTGGCCATCGAATCGGTCAAGGTGGCCTCCCGCCTGATGGGCTACATCCGGGACATCGCGGTGGTGGAAGGCCAGCGCGTCAAGGCCGGCCAGCGCCTGTTCACCATCGACCCCCTGGACATCGAGGGGGCCGTGGCCCAGGCCCGCCTGGGGCTGCAGCAGGCCGAGGACGCCCTGAAGGATGCCAAGACGGATTACGAACGCTTCGAGGCGTTGTACAAGGACGAGGTGGTATCCCGCCAGCAGTACGAGAAGATGAAGCTCAATTACGACATCGCCGTCTCGCGCGCTGCCCAGGCCAAGGCCGGGCTGACCACCGCGCAGGGGCAGATGCGTTACGCCACGGTCAGCTCCCCCATCGACGGCGTGGTGACCCAGAAGCTGGCCATGGAGGGGGATATCGCCGCGCCGGGACACCCCGTGCTGATGGTGGAGAACCCGGCCCGCCTGCAAATCCAGACCAGCGTGCCCGAGGCCTTGTTCAAGACCCTGCGGCTGGGCCAGAGCGTACAGGTCCAGGTCGATGGCCTGGATGCCCCGATTGCTGCCAAGGTGGCCCGACTTTCGCCTGCCGCCGACCCCATGAGTCACACCTATATGGTGAAGCTGGACGCGGCCGCGCCTGGGCTCACGAGCGGCGCCTTCGCCCGTGTGATGTTCCCCACCGGCAGCCGGCTCATGCTGGCCGTGCCCAAGGCTGCCGTGCTGGAGCGCGCCGGCATCACCGGTGTGTTCGTGGTCGATGGGGAGGGCTTGGCACAGTACCGCATGGTGCGCACAGGCGCCGAGGTGGCGGGACAGGTGGAGATCCTCTCCGGCCTGAACCCAGGTGAGCGGGTGGTCACCGGCAACGCCGGCGCGGTAAACAATGGTGATCGCGTTCAGGGCTGACCATGCAATACGGCGAACCCACCTCCCTGAACATCGCCGGCCGGCTGGCGCAGGCCTTCCTCACCTCCAAACTCACGGCCCTGATGGTCATCGCCGTGACCCTCACGGGCCTGCTCGCCCTCATCGTCACGCCACGGGAATACAACCCGCAGATCGTGGTGCCGGCGGCCAACATCATCGTCGCCAAACCCGGCGCCTCCGCCACCGAGATCCACAACCTGGTGGTCAAGCCGCTGGAGGCCATCATGAACGCCCAGTCCGGGGTGGACCACACCTATGGCTACGCTACCAACGACTTCGGCCTGGTGACCGTGCAGTTCAAGGTGGGCGAGGACCAGGAAGACAGCCTGGTGAAGCTGTACAACCAGCTCATGCAGAACATGGACCGCATCCCGCCCGGCGCCATGCAGCCGCTGGTAAAACCCATCAATGTGGACGACGTACCCATTCTGACCCTGACGCTGGCCTCCGCCAGCCTGGACGACCTCCGCCTGCGGGAAATCGCCCAGCGTCTGCTGGAACAGGTGCGCAACGTCCCCGGCGTGTCCTTCACCCAGATCGTCGGCGGCCGCGCCCGCGCGGTGAACGTCTGGATCGACCCGCAACGCCTGGAGGCCGCCGGCCTCACCCTGGACCGGGTGGACCAGATGTTGCGTGGCGCCAACGTCTCCGCCCCCCTGGGGGAACTGGTGCGCGACAACCTGGCCAACCCTCTGCGCCTGTCCGGCTTCCTCGGCACCGCCCAAGAGGTGGCCGACATCGTCGTGGGGGTATCCCGGCAGGGCCGACCGGTCTATCTGAAGGACATCGCCCGCGTCGAGGACGGTCCCGCCGAGATCGAGGAGGTCAGCCGCTTTGCCTATGGACCTGCCGCGGCTGCGACCCTGGTGGGCGAACACCCGGCCGTCACCCTGGCCATCGCCAAGAAGGCGGGCACCAACGCCGTGGTGGTGGCCAACGCCGTGCTGGCCAAGGTGGAAGAGTTGAAGCAGCAAGCCATCCCCGCCGGGGTAGAGATCGCCGTCACCCGCAACGATGGGCAGAAGGCCAACGCCGCGGTGAACGAGCTGGTGATGCACCTCGGCATAGCCATCGGCTCCGTGGTGGTGATCCTGGTACTCTTCCTGGGCTGGCGCGAGGCGGGCATCGTCACCCTGACCGTGCCCCTGATCCTGTTCGTGGTGTTGGCCGTGGGCCTGGCCTTCGGTCAGAGCATCAACCGCATCACCCTGTTCGCCCTCATCCTGTCGCTGGGACTCTTGGTGGACGCGGCCATCGTGGTCATCGAGAACATCCATCGGCATCTGCACCACGGCACCGGCGACAAGCCCTTCGGCCAAGTGCTGGTGGAGGCCACCAATGAAATCGGCAACCCGACCAACATCGCCACCATCGCGGTGATCTTGGCCTTCATCCCGATGGCCTTCGTCACCGGCATGATGGGCCCCTTCATGGCCCCCATCCCGTTCAACGTGCCGGTGGCCATGATCGCCTCCATCGTCATCGCCTACATGGCCGTGCCCTGGGCCTCCAACCTGTGGCTGAAGAACAAGGCCGCCCGTCAGGCCCTGGTCCGCTCCGAATCGCTGGAGGAGCTCGGCGCGCACAAGTCGGACCCTCTGCACCGCGCCTATGTCGCGGTGATCACGCCGCTCATCGAGTCCACCCCCAAGCGCACGCTCACCTTTCTGCTGGTGCTGGGCCTGCTGGCGGGGGCCATGCTGATGCCCGCCTGGCAGTTCATCCGGCCCGCCGGCCTGAACGGCCCGCTCTCGCCCCTGGGCGTGGAGCTGAAGATGCTGCCCAACGACAACACCAACACCATGCTGCTGCAGGTGGACATGCCCGCCGGCACCGCCCTGGCCGCCACGGATCGCGTGGCGCGCGCCGTCGGCGCGGTGCTCGGCCGGCATCCGCACGTCGCCGACTACCAGACCTTCCTCGGGCTCACCGCCCCCATCGACTTCGCCGCCCTGGTGCGCGGCGACATGATCAAGAAGGGGCAGAACCTGGCCCAGATCAGGGTGAACCTGGTCGACAAGCATCACCGCAACGAGTCTTCCCACGAGATCGCCGACCAGCTCGATGCAGCCCTGGCCGAAGTGCGCCGCGCCTTCCCGACGGCGAAGATCAAGATCTACGAGACACCACCCGGCCCGCCGGTCCAGGCCCAGATCCTGGCCGAGCTCTACGGCCCCGATTACGACGTGTTGCGGGCCGCCGCCGCGCATGTGAACAAGGCCTTCGAAGGCATCTACGGCATGATCAACGTGGACGACTCCGTCACCGCCAACCTGGACGGCTTCCACGTCCGCGTGGATGCGGAGAAGGCCCTGCTCTCCGGTGTGGCGCCGGCTCAGGTGGCGCAGCTGCTGCGCAACTATGTCTCGGGCTTCGCCATCGGCACCCTGCACGCCACCGACGCCCGTGAGCCGATCGACATCCAGGTGCGGCTGCCCAGGGAGCTGCGCGCCAGCCCCGAGACCCTGCTCGCCCTGCGGGTGACCAACCCGCACGGTGCGCAGGTACCGCTCGCCGCCATCGCCACGGTGGAACGGGTCACCGAGGCCAAACCCATCTACAGCCGCGACCAGCACCCGATGGTCATGGTGGGCGGCGAGCTGCTGAAGTCCAGCCCCGTCTATGCCGTGCTGGCCCTGGACAAGGCCCTGGATGGTCAGACCCTGCCCAATGGCGTCCGCTTCACCACCGGCAACCTCGGTTTCGTCCAGGCCAGCCCCAAGGACGTGGTCGACTACACCCTGCTGTGGGGCGGCGAGATGCGGCTCACCCTGGACGTGTTCCGCGACCTGGGCTCCGCCTTCATCATCGCACTGATCCTGATCTATCTCATGCTCGTGGGCTACTACAAGTCCTTCATGCTACCGGTGATCGTCATGGGCGCCATCCCGCTGACCCTGGTGGGCGTGTTCCCGGGCCACTGGGCCACCTCTCAGGCCTTCACCGCCACCTCCATGATCGGCGTCATCGCCCTGGCGGGCATCGTGGTGCGCAACTCGCTCCTGCTCATCGACTTCATCCTCGATTACCGCAAGCAGGGCTACGGGCTGAAGGAGGCGGTGGTCGAGGCCGGCGCCGTGCGTTTCCGGCCCATCCTGCTCACGGCGCTGGCCATCATCCTGGGCTCGGCGATCATGATCACCGACCCGGTGTTCGGTGGGCTCGCCGTGTCGCTCATCTTCGGCACCTTCGCCTCCACCGCGCTCACCCTGGTGGTGATCCCGCTGCTTTATTACCTCTGGCAGCGCCGCCTGCAACCTCAGGCGACCTGACCGGTCTTCGTCGTCAACCTTTGACTCAGGAGCATACCCATGACCATAGAACGCATCGTCCGCATCGTCGCCGGCTTCTTCATCCTTCTCTCCCTGGCCCTGGCCCACTTCGGCGGCAGCATCGACCTCAGCCAGATGAGCTGGCTCTGGTTCACCGCCTTCGTCGGGCTGAACCTGTTCCAGTCCGGCTTCACCAACCTCTGCCCCCTGGTCACCATCCTGAAGAAACTGGGCTTCAAGGAGGCGGGCACGGCCTGCGCCGGTTGAGCGATAATCCGGCCGTCACAGACCAGAGCCACGCCGCAGCATGGGACAGCCGCAGACACGCACCGAGCGCTACACCTACGCTGACTATCTGACCTGGCCGGAGGACACGCGCTACGAGCTGATCGATGGCGTGGCCTACGCCATGGCCCCGGCACCCACGCGCAGCCACCAGCTCGTCACGGGCGAGCTCTTCCGCCAGATCTCCACCGCGCTCAAGGGCGGTCGCTGCCAGACCTTCGTTGCCCCCTTCGACCTGCGCCTGCCGCGCGCGGACGAGGCGGACGCCCTGGTGGACACGGTCGTGCAACCGGATGTGCTGGTCGTCTTCGACCCGGCCAGGGTGGACGAGCGCGGCGTGCGCGGCGCGCCGGACTGGGTCGCCGAGGTGCTCTCGCCCGCCTCGGCCGGCCGCGACCACGGGTCGAGCGCAAGCCCCACCATTCACGGTGGGGTGAGCGAGACGAAGCGTCAACCAGGGGCCGAAGGCCCCGCTCAATCTCGTGGCGAGGAAGCACCGCCCTTCGACGGCGGGGCGACTCACCAGACCGTCAAGCTCGCCGCCTACGAGCGCGACGGCGTGCCGGAGGTGTGGCTGCTGCACCCCACCGACCGGGTACTCACCGTCTACCGGCTCGAAGGGCAGCGTTATGGGCGGCCGCAGATCCTGGAGATGCAAGGCCAGGTGCCGCTCGACGTGCTGCCCGAGGCGATCGTCGACTTTGACCTGTTCACCGAGTAATACATGGACTTCATCTGGCAGAACATCTGGCTCGTCCTGCTCGCGCTGTTTTCCGGCTTCATGCTGGTCTGGCCCTCGCTCGGCGGCCGTCTATCCGGCATCAGGCAGATCGGCCCGCAGGAGGCGGTCATGCTGTTCAACCACCAGGACGCGCTCGTGTTGGACGTGCGTGAGGACTCGGAATGGCGCGACGGCCACATCCCCAAGGCCAGGCACATCCCGCTGCGCCAGCTCAAGGATCGCCTGAAGGATCTGGAGAAATACAAGGACAAGCCCATCGTCGCCGTCTGCCGCACCGGCAACCGTTCCGGCCATGCCTGCGGCCTGTTGCGCCGCGCCGGATTCGACAAGGTGCACAACCTCGCCGGCGGCATGGTGGCCTGGGAACAGGCCGGGCTGCCGAAAGAGAAATCCTGAATCCGTGTCGATGCTGTCGGTCGCCGCCTAGGTCGGCCTCGACACGGTTTCGGGGAAACGAGTTCCGCCCTCACCGCCACAAAGGACGATTCATGGCCCATGTGAAGATGTACTGCACTGCCGTCTGCCCCTACTGCAACATGGCCGAGAGGCTACTGGCCAGGAAGGGCGTGACCGATCTCGAAAAGATCCGCGTCGATCTCGACCCCAAGCGGCGCGAGGAGATGCTGCAGATCACCGGCCGGCGCACCGTGCCGCAGATCTTCATCGGCGAGCGGCACGTCGGCGGCTTCGACGACCTGGCCGAGCTGGACGCGGGCGGCGAGCTCGACCCTCTGCTGGCCGGCTGAACGCCTCCGGCGGCTCAGTACTCCCTGCGGCGCCATGTCGCTATGCCCGCGCGGCGGGAGGCCGGCCGGGTCTTTGCCGCGCAGGCGATGCAGACGTGCGCGTCGCCCTTCCGGCCGGTATCCGAAGGCCGGGCAATCGGCGTAGTCCCGATCGGCGAGCAGTTCCCCGCGCGCTTAGGCCACCATGTCGAACAGGCTGGGCCTCGCCGAGCAGGGCGATCGGCATCCGCGGGGCGGGGCATCGGACATGCGCGATGGCGGGAGGTCACGACACCTGCCAGTCAACAACCGCCGCCCTGTCCCGCAAGCGTCATCGGCGGGGGGCTATAATGCGGCACCCTTTCCACTCAGCAAACAAGGAACGTCATGAGCGAACAGCAGCCGCAGCAACAGGCACAGCCATTTTTCAACATCGAAAAGATCTACATCAAGGACCTCTCGGTCGAGGTGCCGAACGCGCCGCAGATCTTCCTGGAGCGCGAGCAGCCGCAGATCGACATGCAGATCAACACGCAGAGCGGGCCGGTCGAGCAGGACATCTATCAGACCGAGCTGACGCTGACCATCACCTCCAAGATCAAGGACAAGACCGCCTTTCTGGTGGAGGTGCGCCAGGCCGGCATCTTCCGCATCCAGAATCTGCCCAAGGAGGCTCTGGAAGCGGCGCTCGCCATCGGCTGCCCGAACATCCTCTTCCCCTATGCCCGCGAAGCCGTGTCCAGCGCCGTCCTCGGCGCGGGCTTCCCGCCGCTGCTGTTGCAGCCGGTCAACTTCGAACTGCTCTACATGCAGCAACAACAGGCCAAACAGACCGGGCAGCCGAACTGACCGAATCCGCGGGGCGGCATGAAGATCTGCGTGCTGGGTGCCGGCGCCTGGGGCACCGGCATCGCCATCCGCCTGGCGGAACATGCCCAGGTCTGGCTGTGGGCGCGCAATCCGGAACACGTGCGCGCCATGCAGGCGGAACGGGTCAACAACCGCCACCTGCCTGCCGTCCCGCTGCCCGACGACCTGCGGGTCAGCGACGATCTGGCCGAGGCGACCCGCGATGCCGACTATCTCCTTGCCGCCGTCCCCACCGGTGGTTTTCGCAGCCTGTTGCGCCAGCTCAGGGAGACCGGCCGCACCCTGCCGCTGATCTGGCTGTGCAAAGGCTTCGAGGCCGGCGGCATGAAGCTCGCGCACCAGGTGGTGGCCGAAGAGTGGCCCGAGGACGTGCCCAGCGGTGTGCTCTCCGGCCCCAGTTTCGCGCTCGAGGTTGCGCGCGGCCTGCCGGCGGCGCTGACCCTGGCCGCGCGCGACGCCGACTTCGCCCGCCAGGCGGCGGCGGCGCTGCACACCAGCACCCTGCGGCCCTATTCGAGCACCGATGTGGTCGGTGTGGAAGTGGGCGGCGCGGTCAAGAACGTCATCGCCATCGCCGCCGGCGTCTCCGATGGTCTCGCCTTCGGGCTGAATGCCCGCGCCGCCCTCATCACCCGCGGCCTGGCCGAGATGACCCGGCTGGGCGTGCGCATGGGCGGCGAGCCGAAGACCTTCATGGGCCTGTCTGGGGTGGGCGACCTCATCCTCACCTGCACCGGCGACCTCTCGCGCAACCGCCAGGTCGGGCTGAGACTGGCGGCGGGGGTCGGTCTCGAGGGCATCCTGCGCGACCTGAACCACGTCGCCGAGGGCGTGACCAGCGCGCGCGAGGTGCGGCGCCTGGCGCATACGCTCGAGGTGGACATGCCCATCACCGAGACCGTCTGCCGCATGCTCGATCAGGAACTCTCGCCGCAACAGGCAGTGGCGGCCCTGCTCAACCGCGGTCTGAAGGACGAGTGGGCCTGAAGCCGTCGATCCGCAATGCAAAAACCGGATATACCTCTGCCTTGGGGGGAGGGGCTGGGCAGAGGGGCGGGCGGAGCAGACGGCACGCTTCACCCCTCTGCCCAACCCCTCCGGCCCTCTCTCCCGGCCTC
>CALHRD010000066.1 GCA_938038385.1 uncultured Burkholderiales bacterium | reverse complement strand
GTGGAGCGCGAGGCAGTTCGGGCGGTTGGGAGGAGGCCATAGCCGTGCCTATGGCCGACGAGCAAGCGCACGAAATGGCCGCGCTCCGACCGCCAGGGCGCGCGTAGGCCCGTAGGGCCGCCTAATGGACAATCTGGGTTCTAGCAGCGGCAGCCGCAGAAACGACAACGCCGGCGCAAGCCGGCGTCGTCTGTGGCGCAAACGGAAGCTTCAGCGCGTGCGTCGCCGGCGGGCGGCCCAGCCGACCAGGCCAAGACCGGCGAGCATCAGGGCGTAGGTCTCCGGCTCGGGGATGGGGGCGGTGTAGTGATAGGTCAGCTTCACCGTCGCGTCGGCATCGTAGTTGCCGCTCGATATTGTGGCGGACCCCCCAAAGCCGATGTTGCCGCCATCCATGCTCTGGAAATACCAGGTAAAGTGGGTTTTCGCGGGGTCCTTGCCGGCGCCATCGAAGTGTATGGCGAGTATGGTGGGATTGGTGATCTCGACGAAGGTGCTTGCCTCGGCGTAGGAGACCGCCGACAGGGTCTCGCCATATCCTCCCACGCTGGTGGCAGTGGGTGCGTCCGGGGCGATGGTGGCCAACGTGACGAAGCTCCAGGGGTGATAGCTGTCCGCCCGCAGCGTGAAGATACCCGAGGCGCGTGCATTGCAGCCGCCGCCGGTGTTGAGAGGCAATATATGGCAAGTGAAACTGATACTGCGCCAACCCTGCATCTCGATGCTGACCTTCTCCAGGGTGCCCAGGCTGCTGTTGAACAGGGGCAGGAAGCTACCAGAAACATTATATTTAGACGGTATCACCCGTTCCATAACTTGCGTCCCCGCCGGCCCCGGTGAAGGTGGCGGTGTGGACCTGGGTGGCGGCGTGGGCAACCGGACAGGCCAGAATCAGGCTCGCAGACAGGAGCAAGAGGGGGCGGCTCGACTTGATCTTCATCGGTTCTCTCCTTCGTTGATATGACAAGGCGACAAGCTGAGCCGGGGGCCAACGCCCAAGCACGGCTATCAGGACTTTGCCCAAGGAAGAATCATTCCAATATCGTAATCCATTGATTTGCAATGTGTTGGGCGCCAGACGTCACCTGCGTTGCAAAAAAGTGTAAAAAATACCGACACTCACGCCATGCCGTTGTGCCGCAGCAGCGCGTCGATGCTGGGCTCCCGGCCGCGGAAGGCGCGGAACGACTCGATGGCCGGGCGCGCCCCGCCCTGGGCGAGGATCTCGCTCCAGAAGCGGTGCCCCACTTCCGGGTTCAACACCCCGTTCTCCTCGAACAGGCTGTAGGCGTCGGCCGAGAGCACCTCCGCCCACTTGTAGCTGTAATAGCCCGCCGCATAGCCGCCGGCGAAGATGTGCGAGAAGTTGTTGGGGAAGCGGTTGTACTCCGGGGGGGTGACCACGGCGACTTGGCGGCGGATCTCGTCGAGCAGCGCCAGCGGCGTTTTGCCACCGTCCGGGTCGTAGTCGTGGTGCAGGTGCATGTCGAACAGGGCGAACTCGATCTGCCGCATGGTCTGCATGCCGGCCTGGAAGTTCTTCGCCGCCAGCATCTTGTCGAACAGCGCCTTCGGTAGCGGCTCGCCGGTGTCGACATGGGCGGTCATGTGCCGCAGCACCTCCCACTCCCAGCAGAAGTTCTCCATGAACTGGCTGGGCAGCTCCACCGCGTCCCACTCCACGCCGTTGATGCCGGAGACGCCCAGATCCTCCACCCGCGTGAGCAGGTGGTGTAGCCCATGGCCGAACTCGTGGAACAGGGTGATCACCTCGTCGTGGGTGAGCAGGGCAGGGCGTCTGCCGTAGGGCGGAGCAGGGGCCCCTTGGGGGGATGCGACCCCGGAGGCGGATGCGGCGGCAGCCCCTGCAGACGCCGCGGCAGACTCGCGGACATTCGCATCCCGCTGCGCGGGGCCCTGCTCACTGCTCGCTGCTGCCCCGCCCACCGGGCGCGAGAAGTTGCAGTTGAGATAGGCCACCGGCGTCTGGATGGTCTCGCCGCGGCGTCTACGGGTGATGGCGTCGTCCATCCAGGCGCCGCCGCGTTTGCTCTCACGGGCATAGAGGTCGAGGTAGAACTGGCCGATCAACTGCCCCGTGCGGTCGCGGATGTCGAAAAACTTTACACTTTCGTGCCACACCGGCGCCTGGGATTCCCGTATCTCCAGACCGTACAAGGTCTCGATCAGGCGGAAGAGTCCTGCCAGTACGCGCGGCTCCTGGAAGTATTGCTTGACCTCCTGCTCGGAGAAGGCGTAGCGCGCCTGCCTGAGTTTCTCCGAGGCATAGGCGATGTCCCAGGCCTGCAGATCCGTTAACCCCAATTCCCTGGCAGCGTACTCCCGCAGTTCGGCCATGTCGCGCTCTGCGTAGGGCTTGGCGCGGCGCGCCAGTTCCTCGAGGAAGTCGAGCACTTCCTGGGGGCTTTGCGCCATCTTCGGCACCAGGGAGACGTGGGCGTAATCGGGATAGCCCAGCAAGCGCGCGGCCTCCTGGCGCAGGCGCACGATCCGGGTGATGAGCGGCGTGTTGTCGAGCTCCGCGGGGCCGAACTCGGAGGCACGGGTGACGTAGGCGCGATACATCTCTTCGCGCAAGGACCGGTTGGCGCAGAACTGCATCACCGGCAGGTAGGAGGGGGCCTGCAGGTTGAGCTTCCAGCCCGGTTTGCCGTCGGCCTGGGCCTGCTCGGCGAACATCCGTTTGACGTCCTCGGGCACGCCCTCGAGCACGTTCTCGTCGGTGACGAGCTTGGACCAGGCGTTGGTGGCGTCGAGCAGGTTCTCCTCGAACCTGGCGGAGAGCTTCGCCAGCTCCTCCTGGATGGCCTTGAAGCGGGCCTTCTGCGCCTCCGGCAGCTCGGCTCCACCCAGGCGGAAGTCCCTCAGTTCGTTGTCGACGATGCGGCGGCGCGCGGCGCTCAAACCCGCATATTCTGGGCTGGCGGCCAGGGCCTTGAATTTGCGGTACAGCCCCTCGTTTTGCGAGAGCTCGGCGTAGTACTGGGTGATCTTGGGCAGGTTCTCGTTGTAAACCTCGCGCAATTCCGGGCTGTCCAGTACCGAGTGCAGGTGCGAGACCTGGCCCCAGGCGCGGGAGAGGCGCTCGTTGGCGTCCTCCAGCGGCTGTGCGAAAGCGTCCCAGGTCGGGGTGGCGGGATCGGCGGCCAGCCGCTCGACCAGGGCGCGGTTTTCGGCGAGCAGCCGGTCGATGGCGGGGGTGACGTGTTCGGGCCGGACCTCGCCATAGCGCGGCAGGCCGGTGAAATCGAGCAGGGGATTCATATCGATCCTGGTTGAAGAGGGTGGTGGCTATACTTGCGGCCAGACCGCAGCATTTCCAGAGGGTTGCACATGGCGATCGAGGCGTTCCAGGGCATTGTGCCGAAAATCGGCCGCGACGTGTTCGTCCATCCCGCCGCCACGGTGATCGGCGACGTCGAGTTGGCCGACAGTGTGTCCGTCTGGCCGGGGGTGGTGATCCGCGGCGACGTGAACATCATCCGTGTGGGCGCCGGCAGCAACATCCAGGACACCGCGGTGCTGCACGTCAGCCACCGCCGGCCAGAGGATCCCAAAGGGGCGCCGCTCGTCATCGGCGAGCGGGTCACCGTGGGCCACGGTGTCATCCTGCACGGCTGCACGGTGGGCGACGAATGCCTGATCGGCATGGGCGCCCTGGTCATGGACCATGCGGTGATCGAGCCTCAGGTGCTGCTCGCTGCCGGCAGCCTGGTGACCGAGCGCCAGGTCCTGGAAAGCGGTTGGCTCTACCTCGGCCGTCCGGCGCGACCGCTGCGGCGCCTGAGTGCCGAGGAGACCGCCCATTTTGCCTACCAGGCCGAGCGTTACGTCGAACTGGCCCGCATCTACCTGAGCGATCGCGCATGAATCTCACTGCCTACGTCAACCCCGTCATCCTGCAGACCGTGGTCCTGCTGTCCCTGTCCAATCTGTTCATGACCGTGGCCTGGTACGCCCACCTCAAACACCTCAACGACAAGCCCTGGTGGATCGCGGCGCTGGCGAGCTGGGGGGTGGCCCTGTTCGAGTATCTGTTGCAGGTGCCGGCCAACCGCATCGGCTACCAGCAGCTCACTCTGCCACAACTGAAGGTCATGCAGGAGGTGATCGCGCTCGCGGTGTTCGCTCCCTTCGCCGTGCTCTACATGCGCGAGACACTGAGCTGGAACTATCTATGGGCTGGCCTGTGTCTTATCGGCGCGGTCTATTTCATCTTTCGCGGCTGAGGCGCGGACCAACGACTGGGCGCCCCGGCATGTTACGATTACAAGCTTTGTTTTTTCAGGACATGTGCCATGTTTGCCGCCGATCACACCCTTGCGAACGTCGATCCTGAGCTGTGGGCCGCTATCGAGAACGAGGCCCGGCGGCAGGAGGAACACATCGAGCTGATCGCCTCCGAGAACTACGCGAGCCCCGCCGTGATGCAGGCG
>CALHRD010000065.1 GCA_938038385.1 uncultured Burkholderiales bacterium | reverse complement strand
GTCGTCGCTTGTGGCCCTGCGGGCCATCCCTCGCTTCGCTCGGGACCAGCACTGCGTGCTGTCCTGCGCCCTCTAGAGGGCTGGTCGCGCCAGACACTGTCCTGGACCGTCCTTCGGCCGCGTTCAACTGAGGTTTTTAGGTTGAACGGGACAACGCGACCGGGTATCGACGCGGCATGAAACGACTGTTCGCCCTCCTGTACATGTTGCTGCTGGCCTGCGACGCCATGGCCGCGCCCTTCGAGGAAAACATCACCCTGTCCTCCGGCGCCGTGATCGGCAGCCACCGCTACCCCTCGGCCGCAGCGCACACGGTGGTCCTGTGGTTCAGCGGCCAGTACGGCCGGTTGGAGGAAGAGCATCGCGCCGCCGCCCAGCTCGCCGGCCTGGACATGGAGGTCTGGCTCGCCGACTGGCTCACCCCCTACTTCCTGCCCCAGGTGGCCGGTAGCCTCGCGGAGGTGCCCGATGCCGATCTGGCCGAGTGGCTGGAAGCCATGCACGAGCGTCACGCCGGCCGCCCCCTGGTGCTCGTCGCCAGCGGCCGCGCCACCACCCTGCCGCTCCGGGCAACGCTCGCCTGGCGGACCCGGTTCGACGCGCCAGCGCCCGTCGCCGGCGCCGTATTGCTCTGGCCCCTGCTCTACCACGACCCGGAACCGGGCGAGGAGCCCGAATACGACCCGGTGGTGAGACAGACGCGCCTCGATCTGGCAATACTGGTGCCCATGTCCTCGGCCGGCTACTGGTGGCGTGAGGCGATGCAGGCCGCCTTCGAGGCAGCGGGCAGCCGGGTGCGGATCACCGTGTTGCCGGGACTGCGCGACCGCTTCTATCACCGCGGCGACGCAAGCGCCTCGGAGCAGGCCGAAGGCGCCCGCCTGGGCGAAATCCTCGCCCCACACATTGCATCCCTATCCAAGGAGTCCCAGCCATGAAGCGCGTCCTCTTCCTGCTCATCACCGGCCTGA
This sequence comes from uncultured Burkholderiales bacterium, assembly GCA_938038385.1. Taxonomy (GTDB): domain Bacteria; phylum Pseudomonadota; class Gammaproteobacteria; order Burkholderiales; family Thiobacillaceae; genus JANWZL01. The sequence goes on along the minus strand of CALHRD010000065.1, from coordinate 8,656 downwards.
GCCTATCCCTCGCCGGGTTTACGGCCACCGCCACCGAACTCAAGCCGACCAAACCCAGGCCGGCGCCCGAACTGAACCTGTCCGCGCTGGACGGCGGCCGGGTCAATCTGGCCGATCTGCGCGGTCGTGTGGTGCTGGTCAACTTCTGGGCGGTGTGGTGTCCGCCCTGCCGCAAGGAGATGCCTTCGATGGAACGACTGTCCAAACTCCTGGCGGAGCGTCCGTTCACCATCCTGGCCTCCAACGCCGGCGAGACGCCGGAGCAGATCCGCCCCTTCCTGAAAGAGGTGCCGCTCACCTTCCCCATCCTGCTCGACCAGGACAGCGCACGCATGAAGGCCTGGCGGGTCTTCGTCCTGCCCACCAGCTTCCTCGTCGACAAACAGGGGCAGATCCGCTACAGCCTCTCCGGCCACATCGAGTGGGACACGCCCGAGGCCGTCGCCGTGATCGAGCAGCTGCTGGCGGAATAGGCGCCCTTCGGCCTCAGAGTATCTCCGGCGTCATCACCGCCTTGAGCACCGTCTGGGGGCTGTTGCCGCGCACGCGATTGGACAGCCAGACGATGCCGCCCTTCTTGATGCTCAGATCCGCCTCCTGACCGAACAACAGCAGACCGCAGGCCAGCCCCAGGCTGGGCTGATGCCCGACGAGCAGGGCCGACCCGCCCGCGTCCGGCCAGCCGGCGGCCGCCAACAGGGCGGTAGCCTCAGCGCCGGGAGCAATCTTGTCCGACACCTTGTAGGCGAGCCCAAGGGCATCGGCGGTCTGTATGGCCCGCACGGCGGGACTCACCAGGATGCGGCAGCCCTCGGGCAGCCTGGGCTTGAGCCAAGCCGCCATGCGCTCGGCCTGTTTGAGCCCCTTCGCGGTCAGGGCACGGCCCATGTCCGGCACCCCATCCTGGGCATCCGCGTGTCGCCAAAGGATCAATTCCATGTCCCACCCTCCTTCATCTGGGTCATCGCATTCCCTTTCACATGTCCCTGAATCCGTGTCGATGCTGCCGGTTGCCTCGTAGGTCGGGCTTCAGCCCGACACCCAAAGCGTCGGACAGTAGTCCGACCTACACAGGGCTGGTCGAGATCGACACGGATTGAGGATGTCTCACCCCACCCTCAACGCTTGTCACCGCCCAGCACTCCGCCGAAGCCACCCAGCGCGGAGCCTTCTCCCACCTGCTTGCCGCCAGCACTGGGGGCGGCTGCGATGATGCGGTTGGCCAGGCGCGACAGCGGCAGGGTCTGCAGCCAGACCCGCCCGGGGCCGGTCAGGCGCGCGAAGAACAGGCCCTCGCCGCCGAACAGTGCGCTCCTGAGCTTGCCCACGTACTGGACGTCGAAATCCACCGAGGGCTGCAGGGCCGCCACGCAGCCGGTGTCCACGCGCAGGCTCTCGCCCGGTGCCAGGGTCTTCTCGGCGATGGTGCCGCCGGCATGGAAGAAGACCATGCCGTCGCCCTCCAGCCTCTGCAGGATGAAGCCTTCGCCGCCGAAGAAGCCCGCCCCCAGGCGCCGCTGGAAGGCGATCCCCAGGCTCACGCCCTTGGCGGCGCAGAGGAAGGCGTCCTTCTGGCAGATAAGGGTGCCTCCGATCTGGGACAGGTCCACCGGGATGATCTTGCCCGGATAGGGCGCGGAGAAGGCCACCCGACGTTTGCCCTCGGCCTGGTTGAGATAGACCGTGGTGAACAGGGATTCGCCGGTGAGCAGGCGCTTGCCGGCGCCTACCAGCTTGCCCAGCACACCGGACTGGGCGGCCGAGCCATCGCCGAACACGGTGTCCATGTCGATGCCATCCTGCATGTACATCATCATGCCGGCCTCACCGATGGCTGCCTCGCCCGGATCCAGCTCGATCTCCACGTACTGCATATCGTCGCCGAAGATGTCGTAGTCGATCGCATCCATCGCCATGTCCATGCGCTCCCGTCCCGTTCAGTCCATGAGAAGTATCCTGCGGTAGCCCGAGGTGGTCATCCGCCGCGCCGTTTCCAGCTCGGCCGCCGGATCGCCCAGTTGCAGAACGCGTGCCAGCTCCTGCACCGACGCGCCGACGGCGGCACCGTCCAGCAGCCGCAGCCAGCGTGTCCACGAGGCCGAAGCCGCACGCAGCGAACGCGCCGGCAGACGGCCCGTCTTCTCCAGGGTACGCTGACGGGCGACGAGACGGATGCGCGCCAGATCGAGCTGCGGTGCGAGCGGCAGGGCCAGATCGAACACCAGGGCCATTGTCTCCGGCGGGCATGACGATTCCTCGCCCGGCAGCACCTCCGTCACCTCCAACGACGGTGCCCGCCAATCAAGTTCGAGACCCGGTGCGGGTCTGACCACCTCCGGGTCGATGGGAAACTTGGCAAACCCCCACTTGGCCCCCATCCAACATTCGATCAACACCTGTTCGTTCTCACCGGGGCAGGTCTCGGCGCCGCATCCGGCGATCTCCGACTCCGCCCGCCAAGCACGTTCGTCCTGCCGCCAACGGAAGAAATCGCGCCGGGGCGGAGCCCCGTAGTCCGCCTCCAATGCCCGCCAGGTGGCGATGAACCAGGCATAGTCCGCGCGATATTCCGGGTTGCGGCGCAGGAACTGCCAGGCCCACTCCGCACGCGTCAGGGGCGGTTCGAACTCATAACCACCCGCATCCTGCCAGTCCATCCGATCCCCTTCGCCGCTATATCGGCAAAAAGACGAAGGCCGCCACGTTATGCACGATGCGGTTGATGGTGCGATGGCTGCGCTCCTCCATGATCAGGGCGAGCAGGTCCTGCTGGGCGATGAGCTTGCCGAACTCGCGTTCGAACGAAAGGTTCTGCACCTCGCCCTCCATGCTGTTGGTGAGCAGCATCTTCTGACCATTCGCCAACCGCGCGGTGGACAGCTTCCACACCGCCACCTCGATGTTGCGCGCGCTGTTGTAGAGCTTCTGGGCATCGAGTTCGTCGGTGAGGTAGAACTCGGTCTTGTACTCATAGGCGGCCAGGATCATGGCGGTGAGCGCCTCCATCAGGACATGCACCCGGTCGCCGGCATAGCCCTCGTGGAAGGCCAGCTGCAGCCTGTCCATCCAGCCGACGAAGGCCAGAGGCGACCGGGGTCCCTTGCCGACATACCGAAAGATGCGCTCGGCCGCCGCTTCCGGGTTGTCGAGGCCCGCCTTGCGGTACTCCTGCGGATTGCGCCGGTAGAGCTTGAGCGTCAGCAGTTTCAGCCCGTTGAGCACCTCACGCTGGGTGAGTTCGCTGATCATGTCCACATCGCTTTTCGCCAGGCTGGACAGGGCATAGCTGCGCGGTGACTGGGTGCTGTCCTTGCGTTGGATTTTGCCGCCCGCACAACCTGTGAGCAGCATCAGTGACAGGAACAGGCAGAGCCAGGTGCGCATGGTGGACGATGGGACGCGCATCCCGTCGATGTCACCCGTGCAGCACCGAAAATGCCGCGATTTACCCCACCTCACCGTGTCTCCAGTGCGGTGGGTGCTGAAGCCGCTCATGGAACGGGCTGGCGACGGAGGCGTAAGGGCTGGTGAGATATAAATCCATTTCATGCATGTGGACTTGTACGCGGTTTTTCAGGACAGGGACATCCAAAAAGTTTATTAGAAAAAAAATAATATTGATTAGGGCTGATGTTGGCAGCGTGCTATCCTGCCCCGCCAATGTAGCTGTCAAACCAATCAATTCAATGACATATAGCAAGGAGCCCTCTATGTCCCGTCTCGTCAACCCTCATGGTGGTGGTGAACTCAAACCCCTGCTGCTGACCGGTGAGGCCCATGCGGCCGAACTGGCACGGGCCAAATCCATGAAACAGGTCAGGATGTCCTCGCGCGAGAGCGGCGACCTCATCATGCTGGGTATCGGCGGCTTCACCCCCCTGGACGGTTTCATGACCAAGTCCGACTGGCAGGGCGTATGCGATGGCTACAAAATGGCCAACGGCCTGTTCTGGCCGATCCCCATCACTCTCTCCACCGACGATGAGGATGTCAGGGAGGGTGACGAGATCGCCCTGGTGAGCGGCGACTCCGGCGAGATCATGGGCACCATGAAGGTGACCGACAAGTACACCATCGACAAGGCACACGAGTGCATGATGGTCTACAAGACCACCGATCTCGATCATCCCGGTGTCAAGATGGTCATGGCGCAGGGCAAGTACAACCTGGCCGGCCCGGTCAAGGTGCTGTCCGACGGTGGCTTCAAGGCCAAGTACGGCGCGCAGTTCATGACGCCGGCGGAAACCCGCAAGAAGTTCGAGGAACTCGGCTGGTCCAAGGTCGCCGCCTTCCAGACCCGCAACCCGATGCACCGCTCACACGAGTACCTGGCCAAGATCGCCATCGAGACCATGGACGGCGTGCTGATCCACTCCCTGCTCGGCGCCCTCAAGCCGGGCGACATCCCCGCCGAAGTGCGCACCGAGGCGATCAAGGTACTGATCGACAACTACTTCGCCCCCAACACCGTAATCCAGGCCGGCTACCCCCTGGACATGCGCTACGCCGGTCCGCGCGAGGCCCTGCTGCATGCCCTGTTCCGTCAGAACTACGGCTGCTCGCACCTGATCGTCGGCCGCGACCACGCCGGCGTGGGCGACTACTACGGCCCCTTCGATGCGCAGAAGATCTTCGACGAGATCCCCAAGGGCTCGCTCGAGACCGTCAACATGAACATCGACTGGACCTTCTGGTGCAAGAAGTGCGGCGGCATGGCCAGCCAGCGCACCTGCCCGCACACCAAGGACGACCGCATCCTGCTCTCCGGCACCAAGGTGCGCGCCATGCTCTCCGAGGGCCAGGACCTGCCGGTGGAGTTCAGCCGTCCCGAGGTGGCCGCAGTGCTGAAGAAGTACTACGCCGGTCTGGCCGAGCACGAGAAGGTCAAGGTGGAGTTGAAGGGTCACTCGGCCGCCTGAAGATTCGTCATCCCCGGGCCCGCCGGAAGCGGATTCGCGATACGCCCCGGCCAAGGTTGGGCCCGGATTTCGAAGGACCGCGCGGCTCGCGCGGATTGTTAGCTAACAAGGAGAGAAGTTACATGCCTACCTACGTCCGTACCGACAAGTGCGACGGCTGCAAGGGTCAGGACAAGACCGCTTGCATGTACATCTGCCCGCACGACCTGATGAAGCTGGACAAGGACGGTTCCGAAACCGGCCATGCCATGAAGGCCTTCAACCAGGAACCCGAGCAGTGCTGGGAATGCTACAGCTGCGTCAAGATCTGCCCGCAGCAGGCCATCGAGGCCCGCCACTACGCCGACATCGTCCCCCTGGGCGGTCAGGTGCAGCCCCTGCGCGGCTCCGACTCCATCATGTGGACCATCAAGTTCCGCAACGGCACCCTCAAGCGCTTCAAGTTCCCGATCCGCACCACCCCCGAGGGCTCCATCGACCCCTACGGCGGCAAGCCCGGCGTGAAGCTGGCCGACATTACCAAGCCCGGCTTCTTCACCACCGAATACGCCAAGGGCTACCGTGCCGGCAAGCCGGAAGAACTGATCCGCAAGTAATCTGAGAAAGGGAAACACAATGGCTGGTGAATTTGGTAATCCCGAGATCATCCAGGAAGAGGTCGACATCCTGATGATCGGCGGCGGCATGGCCAACTGCGGTGCCGCTTATGAAATCATGCGCTGGGCCGACGCCGCCAAGGCCGAAGCCGGCGTGGACCTGAAGATCAAGCTGGTCGACAAGGCCGCCATGGACCGCTCCGGTGCCGTGGCCCAGGGCCTGTCCGCGATCAACACCTACATCGGCACCGAGCAGGACCCCGCCGACTATGCCCGCATGGTCTCCAACGACCTGATGGGCATCACGCGTGACGACCTGGCCTACGACCTCGGCCGTCACGTCGACGACTCCGTGCACCTGTTCGAGGAATGGGGCCTGCCGATCTGGAAGACCGACGAGAACGGCGAGCGCCACGACGGCGCCCAGGGTCTGCCCGCGCTCAAGGACGGCGGCAAGCCCGTGCGTTCCGGCAAGTGGCAGATCATGATCAACGGCGAGTCCTACAAGTGGATCGTGGCCGAGGCCGCCAAGAAGGCCCTGGGCATGGACCGCATCCAGGAACGGATCTTCATCGTCAAGCTGGTGAACGACAAGAACGACAAGAACCGCATCGCCGGTGCCGTCGGCTTCTCCACCCGCGAACACAAGCTCTACGTGTACAAGGCCAAGGCCATCCTGCTGGCTGCCGGCGGCTGCGTCAACATCTTCCGTCCCCGCTCCGTCGGTGAAGGCACCGGCCGTGCCTGGTACCCGGTGTGGAATGCCGGCTCCACCTACGCCATGGCCGCCGAGGCCGGCGCGGAACTCACCATGATGGAGAACCGCTTCGTGCCCGCCCGCTTCAAGGACGGTTACGGCCCGGTCGGCGCATGGTTCCTGCTGTTCAAGGCCCAGGCCACCAACGCCTTCGGCGAGGTGTACATGGTCAAGAACAAGGAACTGCTGAACGACTACCCTCCGTACGGTCAAGCCGCCGTTCCCGCCTCCTGCCTGCGCAACCACCTGATGCTCAAGGAGATGAAGGAAGGCCGCGGCCCGATCTACATGGACACCGTCACCGCCCTGGCCAAGCTGCGCGAGACGCTGTCCCCGCGCGAGGTCAAGCACCTGGAGGCCGAGGCCTGGGAGGACTTCCTCGACATGTGCGTCGGCCAGTGCGGCATCTGGGTCGGCGAGAACATCGAGCCGGAGAAGAAGAACTCCGAGCTGATGCCCACCGAGCCCTACCTGCTCGGCTCGCACTCCGGCTGCTGCGGCATCTGGGTGTCCGGTCCCGAGGATGTGGGTGCGCCCACCGAGGAGGCCCACCCCGAGAAAGACAAGATCCCGGCCCATCTGCCCTCCGGCTGGCATTGGGGCTACCGCGGCATGACCACGGTCAAGGGTCTGTTCACCGCCGGTGACGGCGTGGGCGCCTCCGGCCACAAGTTCTCCTCCGGCTCGCACGCCGAGGGCCGCATCGCCGCCAAGTCCATGGTCAAGTACTGCCTCGACAACAAGGACCTGAAGGTCGAGCTGGACACCCCCGTGGAGCAACTGGTGGAAGAGATCTACAAACCGGTGCGCAACTACCTGGAGTTCAAGGACTACACAACCGCCATCGACGTCAACCCCAACTACATCACGCCCAAGATGCTGCAGTTCCGTCTGCAGAAGATCATGGACGAGTACGTAGCCGGCGTGGCCACCTACTACACCACCAATGCCAAGATGCTGGAAGTGGCTGAAGAGAAGCTGACCATGCTGAAGGAAGACGCCCAGAAGATGCGCGCCAAGGACCTGCACGAACTGCTGCGGGCCTGGGAGAACTACCACCGCATCCTCACGGCCGAGGCCCACATGAAGCACATCCAGTTCCGTGAAGAGAGCCGCTACCCCGGCTTCTACTATCGCGCCGACAAGAACTTCGTCGACGAGGAGAACTGGCATTGCTTCGTGAACTCGATCTATGACAAGACCACGCACCAGTGGACCGTGTTCAAGCGCGCCCACGTGGACCTGGTCGACAAGTCCAAGCTGTTCAAGCCCGCCGCGCACTAAGCGGTCAGGGTCAGGCTGAGAAACCGGGCGCCCACAAGGTGCCCGGTTTTTTTACTTTTCAGTTCACAGGCAACAGAGGTCAGGCCACTGTAGGTGATTGGCTTCGCCGACGGAAACTTATACCGTTGTCTGACCTCTGATATCTGACCTCTGTGCGGAGCACGACATGGACGAAAACCAATTCAAGAACCTGGCCAAGGATGCCCCCTTCGAGGCGGCGCCGGTCATGCCCAACATGCTGGATGGTGAGCATACCATCCAGTTTCGCTGCCACAAGGGCGTGAAATGCTGGAACGTCTGCTGCAGCAACATCGACATCACCCTGACCCCCTACGACATCCTGCGGCTCAAGAACCGCCTGGGCCTGTCCTCGGGCGAGTTCCTGCAGAAATACACGGTACCCTACGAGATGGACAAGGACGGCATGCCCGGCGTGAAGCTGCGCGCCGTGGACGGTGGCACCGCCTGCCAGTTCATGGTGCCTGAGGGCTGCAGCGTTTACGAGGACCGGCCGACCGCCTGCCGCTACTATCCCGTCGCCCTGCTGTCACTGCGCCGCCAGGATGAATACACCGACCGCCAGGCCTATGCCCTGGTCAAGGAGCCGACCTGCCTGGGCCACCAGGAAGCGCGCAAGCTGACCATCGACGAATACCGCCAGGAACAGGGGGTGACCGAATACGACGAAAAGGGACGCGCCTGGCGTCAGCTGGTCTTGAAACGCAAGTCGGCCGGACCCGCGATCGGACGCCCCACGCCGCTTTCCAACCAGATGTTCTTCATGGCCAGTTACGACCTCGATCGCTTCCGCGCCTTCGTCATCAGCCCTTCCTTCAACGAGACCTATGAGGTGCCGGTCGACATCATGGCCGAGATCGTCGCCGACGACGAGAAGCTGCTCGATTTCGCGATGAACTTCCTCAAGCAGGTGCTGTTCAACGAGAAATTCCTGGAGGAGCGGCCGGGTGTCCAGGAAAAGCGCATGGCCCGACTGAAGGAGAAGGCCGAGCAGATGCGCGCGGAATTCGAGGCCAACCGGGAGCGCCTGGAAGACGAGAAATACTCCGAACACTTCCGCAAACTGGGCGGCGGCGACTGAC
>CALHRD010000064.1 GCA_938038385.1 uncultured Burkholderiales bacterium | reverse complement strand
CGCTACGCGCCCGCTTGCCGGCCCAGGACAGTGCCCGGCTTTGTCGCTCCTCCTTGCAGGGGGCGACCCTGCGGCGTCGTCGCTTCGCGCCGGCCACTGTCCTGGGCCGGCCTTCGGGCGCGTTCAACTGAGGTTTTTAGGTTCAAGCGTTGCGAGGGCCGCCTGGTCGTGCTCGGCTGCGATGGTTACACGCCCGACAACATCGGTCAGGCATGGTGCGCAGTGTTGGAAGGCCTGCTGGCGGCCTGATGTGGCACGGCAACAGTGATGAGGTTGCCAGTGTACAAAGGCATATCAGCGCCTACTTGAATACGCCGGGTGACGGGATACTGGAGTCGTTGCCAACCATCCGGGGATAGCCGTCGGGCGCATCCCCGCAGCCGCATGATGACCCCCTTCTCCCGTATGCTTGCCCTCGCCCTGCTGATCGGTCTCATGGCTTTGCCACCAACCCCCGGTCAGGCCAGCGTCGCTGCCCAGCCCGCCAACATCCAGCTCACAACGCTGCAGGGCAAGACCCTGCAACTCGCCAACTTCCGCGGCAAGTGGGTGCTGGTGAACTTGTGGGCGCCCTGGTGCCCGATCTGCTATCACGAAGTGCCGGCCCTGAACGACCTGCATGCCCGCCCGGATGTGGTGGTCATCGGCGTGGCCGTGGACTACGGCAAGGACGAGAGTTCCGTGCGCCAGGCCATCGAGCGCGCCGGCATGCGCTATCAGGCGCAGGTCCTGGGCGGCAACCGGACGGACGCGGACAGTCAGTCCCGGCGCATAGGCCCAACCCTGTTTTATCCCACCACCTATGTGTTCAGCCCCGACGGCAGACAGCATCAGGTCATCGTCGGGCCGGTCAGTACGGAACGCATCCTGGCTATGATCGCCGCTTACCGCGACAGGTCAGGTCCAACCGGCACCCGCACCTGGTGAACAAGAGGTCCTGTCCAGCCGCATGAACGAGATCATGACCTGAATCCGCGTCGATACCGCCGGTCGCCTTGTAGGTCGGACTCGTAGGTCGGACTTCAGTCCAACGCTTTCATGACGCCTTCCCGACGCTTTCGGTGTCGGGCTGAAGCCCGACCTACGGACGCCAGGCCAGGCTGTCGCGCACGCGCTCCAGGCGCGTGCGCGCCTCCTTGGCCACCGCCGCCACCTCCGGTTTGTCCACCAGCTTGACCATCACGTCCGGGTCGAGGAAGGCGACGGTGACCTTGCCGTCGGCGTCCTCCTTGACCACCACGTTGCAGGGCAGCAGCAGGCCGATCTCGTCCTCGGCGTCCAGGGCCTGGTTGGCCAGCGGCGGGTTGCAGGCGCCGAGGATGCGGTAGGGGCGCTTGTCGACGTTGAGCTTGGCCTTGAGGGTGGCCTTGACGTCGATGTCGGTGAGCACGCCGAAGCCCTCCTGCTTCAGGGCCTCGATGGTCTTCTCGACGGCGGCATCGAAGGGCAGGTCGAGCCGGATGGAAAAGCCGTAGGCGGACATGGGTAGTCTTTCTCGTGGATATGGAGAGCGGGATTCTAACCCGCGTTCACAACAGGATGATGTCGTACTGCTCCTGGGTGAACAGTGTCTCCACTTGCAGTGACACGGGCTTGCCGACGAAATCGGAGAGCTGGGCCAGGTTCTGCGACTCCTCGTCCAGGAACAGGTCGATCACCGGCTGCGAGGCCAGGATGCGGAATTCGCGCGCGTTGAACTGGCGCGCCTCGCGCACGATGGCGCGCAGGATCTCGTAGCAGACGGTCTGCGCGGTCTTGACCTGGCCGCGGCCCTGGCAGGTGGGGCAGGGTTCGCAGAGCACGCGGGCCAGGCTCTCGCGCGTGCGCTTGCGCGTCATCTCGACCAACCCCAGCGAGGTGAAACCGTTGATGGTCATGCGCGTGCGGTCGCGCGCGAGCGCCCGCGTGAGCTCCGCCAGCACCGCCTCCTTGTGCTCGGTGTTCTCCATGTCGATGAAGTCCAGGATGATGATGCCGCCCAGGTTCCTGAGCCGCAGCTGCCTGGCGATTGCCTGGGCCGCTTCCAGGTTGGTCTTGAAGATGGTGTCGTCGAAGCTGCGCACGCCGGTGAAGGCCCCGGTGTTGACGTCGATGGTGGTGAGCGCCTCGGTCTGGTCGACGATGAGATAGCCGCCGCTCTTCAGGTCGACGCGCCGGGCGAGCGCACGCTCCACCTCCTCCTCGACGCCATAGAGGTCGAACAGGGGCCGTTCGGCGGTGTACAGGTCGAGCTTGTCGGCCACGTTGCGGGTGAACTCCTGGGCGAAGGCGAGCATGCGCTGGTGGGTCTCGCGCGAGTCGATGCGGATGCGCGTGGTCTCGGCGGCGGCCATGTCGCGCAGGACCCGGTGCGCCAGGTCGAGCTCCTGGTAGATCAGGCAGGGCGCCTGGCTGGCGGCGGCGCGTGCCTGGACGGCGTCCCAGATCGCGTGCAGGTATTCCACGTCGGCCGCCAGTTCCATGTCCTCGGCCATGTTGGCCATGGTGCGGATGATGAAGCCGCCGTGCTCGTCCTGCGGCAGGATGCGGGTGAGCCGGTCGCGCAGCATGCCGCGTTCGGCCTCGTCCTCGATCTTCTGCGAGATGCCGATGCGCGTCTCCTGCGGCAGGTAGACCAGAAAGCGCCCGGCCATGGAGAGCTGCGTGGACAGCCGCGCCCCCTTGCTGCCGATGGGGTCCTTGATCACCTGCACCAGCAGGGACTGACCCTCGTACAGGATGCGCTCTATGGGCCGCGGCGGGCTCTCGCTGCGGGTTTCCCAGATGTCCGCCACGTGCAGGAAGGCGGCGCGCTCCAGGCCGATGTCGACGAAGGCCGACTGCATGCCGGGCAGCACACGGGAGACGCGGCCCAGGTAGATGTTGCCCACCAGACCGCGCTGGCTCGCGCGTTCGATGTGCAGCTCCTGCACCGCGCCAAGGTAGATGAGGGCCACCCGCGTCTCCTGCGGGGTGACGTTGATGAGGATCTCTTCGCTCATGGGGAATGGGGTGAGTAGGGGTCGTAGCCGACGGCCTTGAGCAATTCTACGGTCTCGTACAGGGGCAGGCCCATCACCCCGGAGTAGCTGCCGGCGAGATGCTCGACGAAGGCCGCTGCCCGGCCCTGGATGCCATAGCCGCCGGCCTTGTCGAAGGGTTCGCCGCTGGCGACGTAGACGGCGATGTCGCGTTCGGTGAGGGAGCCGAAGCGTACCGTGCTGCGCTGTGTGGCCACTTCCAGACGTGCGCAGTACAGCACGGCCACGGCGGTGAGCACCGTGTGGCTGCGCCCCGAGTAGCGGCGCAGCCAGGCGCTGGCCTCGGTCGCATCGCGCGGCTTGCCCAGGATCGTGCCGTCCCGGACGACGCAGGTGTCGGCGACGACCACCGGCCAGGCGGGCATACGGCGGCCGAGGAGGGCGCGTTCGGCAGCCTGCGCCTTCAGGCGCGCGATGCGCAGTACATAGGCGCGTCCCGATTCGCCCGGTTTCGGTTTTTCGTCGACATCGGCACGCGGCCCGGCGTGGCGCAGGGGCAGGACGGTGGGTGTGAGCCCGATCTGGCGCAGCAGTTCGAGCCGGCGCGGGCTCTGGGAGGCGAGGTAGAGCGGCCTGGACATGACGTCATGATCCAGGAGTTGCCGCTACAGTGCCAGCCCCGGGCACGGGCTGGACAGGATGAGGGAGCGCACCGGCATGACGATCGCATCCGGTCGCGTGTGCCCCGCCACGGACTGCATGGCGGCAAAATCGGACTGCGGCGATAATCACGCACATTTCAGGCTCTCGGCACGCATGCACATCCACATCCTCGGCATCTGCGGCACCTTCATGGGCGGCATCGCCGTCGTCGCCCGGCAGGCCGGCTTCCGCGTCACCGGTTGCGACGCCAACGTCTATCCGCCCATGAGCGACCAGCTCGAGGCCCAGGGCATCGAGCTGATCGAAGGCTTCGATGCCGACCAGATCGCGCTGCAGCCGGACGTGTTCGTCGTCGGCAATGTGGTGGCCCGCGGCCGGCAGCCGCTCATGGAGGCGATCCTCGACCGCGGCCTGCCCTATGTCTCCGGCCCGCAGTGGCTGTACGAGCAGGTGCTGCGGCACAAATGGGTGCTGGCCGTCGCAGGCACCCACGGCAAGACCACCACCTCGGCCATGCTGGCCTGGATTCTGGAGGACGCGGGCCTCGCCCCCGGCTACCTGGTGGGCGGCGTGCCGCAGAACTTCGGCGTCTCGGCGCGCCTGACCGACAGCCCCTTCTTCGTCATCGAGGCGGACGAATACGACACCGCCTTCTTCGACAAACGTTCCAAGTTCGTCCACTACCGTCCGCGCACGGCCATCCTGAACAACCTGGAGTTCGACCATGCCGACATCTTTCCTGACCTCGCGGCGATCGAGACGCAGTTCCACCACCTGGTGCGCACCGTGCCGGCCAGCGGACTGATCGTCGCCAACGGCCGTGACGCCGCCCTGCAGCGGGTTCTGGAGCGCGGTTGCTGGACGCCGGTGGAGCGCTTCGGTGCCGAGGCTGGGGGTTGGCAGGCGCGGGCCGTTGAAGCCTCCGCCTTCGACGTCCTGCTCGACGGCCAGACCGAGGGGCGGGTGGAATGGGGCCTGTTGGGCGAGCACAACCGCATGAACGCCCTGGCGGCCATCGCCGCCGCGCGTCACGCCGGGGTGCCGCCGGCCTCGGCCTGTGCCGCCCTGGGCCGCTTCGAGAACGTGAAGCGCCGCCTGGAGGTACGCGGCACCGTCGGCGGGGTAACCGTCTATGACGATTTCGCCCACCACCCCACGGCCATCGCCACCACCCTGGAAGGCCTGCGCAACAAGGTGGGTGCAAGCCGGGTCCTCGCTGTGCTGGAGCCGCGCTCCAACACCATGAAGCTGGGGGTGATGAAGGCACGGCTCCCGGAAAGCCTCGCCACCGCCGACCGCGTCTATGTCTATGCCGCCGACCTGGGCTGGGATGCCCGCCCGGTGTTCGCATCCATGGGCGAACGGGCCCAGGTGCATCTGGACCTGGACGAGCTCACGGAAGCCATCGCGCGCGAGGCGCACCCCGGCGACCACGTGCTGATCATGAGCAACGGCGGTTTCGGCGGTATCCACGACAAACTGCTGGCCCGGCTGGCCCGGTCCTGATGTCCGTCTCCGTCGAGACCTCAGCCGACAGCCCGGTCCCGGCGAGGCCCGGTCAGCCGCAGTCGGCGGGGCTAAATGCGATGCAGCCATACTGCCGTCTGGAGACCCGGGGTGAGGGTACGCTGCTGCACCTCACGGGCGAGTGGGTCCTGGACCGTCTGCCCGAGCTCAACGCGGCGCTCGGTCGCCTGGCCATCGACCCTTTACGGCCACTGACCATCGACGGCAGCGGTCTCGAGCGTCTGGACAGTGCCGCGGCAAACCGGCTGATCGCCCACCTGGACGGTGTGGGCATTCCCTTCCCCATGCTGAGCCTATCCGGCTTCAGCCCCCAGGCCGACACCCTGATCCATCTGGTGGCCGGACGCCGCAGCATCTGTACCGCGCCCCCCCTGCGCCGACGGGGCATGCGCCGGGCCCTTGGCTGGCACGTCTTCAAGCTGGGGCGGGCGACCGTGTCCTCGCTCGCCTTCCTGGGACAGACCGGTCATGCCGTGGGTCGGCTCCTGGCCAGGCCGGCCCTGATGAGAACGCGGGAACTGGTCGTGCAGCTGGAGATGGTGGGCGTGCGGGCGCTACCCATCGTGGTGATGATGAGTTACCTCATCGGCGTCGTGTTCGCCTATCTGCTGGGCATCCAGGTGCAGAAGTTCGGTGCCAATGTCTTCGTGGTCGACGGGGTGGGGCTCGCCATCACACGCGAGCTCGCGCCGCTGATCACCGCCGTGCTGGTGGCCGGCCGCTCAGGTGCTGCCTTCACCGCCCACCTGGGCGCCATGAAGGTGAACCAGGAGATCGACGCCATCTCGGTGCTGGGGCTCTCGCCCTGGCAGGTCCTGGTGCTGCCGCGGCTCATCGCCATCGTCCTCATGCTGCCGTTGCTCACCGCCATCGCTGACGTGGCCGGCATCCTGGGGGCCGCGCAGGTGGCAAGCTGGCACCTGGGTGTCACCCCCACCACCTTCTTCGACCGTCTGCAGGAAGTGCTGCCGCTGAAGACCGTCGTGTTCGGCCTCATCAAGGCGCCGGTATTCGCCCTGGCCATCGGGCTGATCGCCTGCCACAACGGCTTCACGGTGCAGCGCGACGCACGCAGCGTGGGGCTCAACACCACCGCCACCGTGGTGCACAGCATCGTCGCGGTGATCCTGATCGACGCCGCGTTTGCGGTGGCCTATCCGGAAATCAAATGACGGGCGGGATGGTCGTGGAGGTCGAGCATGTGCGCACCCGCCTAGGCGGTCGCTGGGTGCACGACGGCGTGTCCTTCGGCATCCCGCGCGGTCAGGTGGCCGCTCTCATCGGCGGGAGCGGCACCGGCAAGACCGTCCTGCTGCGCGAGATCGTCGGGCTGGAGCGGCCCACCGAGGGGCGGATACGCCTGTTCGGCGAGGACCTGGCAGCGGTCTCGCAGACGCGGCTCGATGCGCTTCGCCGCCGCTTCGGCCTGCTGTTCCAGGACGGCGCCCTGTTTTCCAACCTGAGCGTGGCGGAGAACGTGGCCGCCCCCGTGCAGGAACGCCTGCGCCTGTCCAACGCGCTGATGTGCGAACTGGTCAACCTGAAGCTCAGCCTGGTGGGGTTGCCGCTGGAGGCCGCATACAAGCGCCCCAGCGAGCTCTCCGGCGGCATGCGCAAGCGCGCCGCCCTGGCCCGGGCGCTCGCCCTCGAGCCGGAGCTCCTGTTCCTGGACGAACCCACCGCCGGGCTGGACCCCATCGGCGGGCGCGATTTCGACCGAACCCTGCGCGTGCTGGCCGACAGCCTGGGACTGACGGTCCTGCTCACCACCCATGACCTGGATACCCTGTACGACCTCACGGACCGGGTGATCGTGCTGCACGACGGCAGGGTGATCGCAGATGGGCACGTCAAGGATGTGGCACAAACCGATCATGAGTGGATACGATCCTACTTCATGAGCAGACAAGCGAACTGACGCAGATGGAATCCGAAGCACGCTATGTCTGGGTCGGCGCCACGGTGGTGGCGTTGTTCCTGATCCTGGCGGGCAGCCTCTACTGGCTGTCGGGGGCGGCGGACCGCCTGCCCACCAAGCGCTACACCGTCTATTTCCAGACCCAGTCCCTGGAGGGCCTGCAGATCGGCAGCCCGGTGCGCATGCAGGGCATCAAGGTGGGGCGGGTGGAGGACTACACCATCCTGCCGGATCGCCCGGGCACGGTGCGTGTCAGCCTGGAGGTGGACCGCCGCACGCCGGTGCTGGAAGGCATCCAGGCGGTCATCTCGCGCAACCTCCTCACCGGCCTGGCGGCGGTGGAACTCACCAACACCGGGTCGAGCCGGGTACCGCTGATGCGGGTGCCGGAGGGCGAGACCAACCCCGTCATCCAGGAGGGCGTGGCGGACCTGAGCCGGGTGGCCGAACTGGTGGAAGACCTGGGCCGCACCGGGCACGAGAGCCTCAAGCGTCTGAACACCCTGCTCGCCGACGACAACCAGAAGGCGCTCGCCCTCACCCTGCGCAACCTGGGTGCGCTCACCGGTGAGCTGCGGCAGACCGTGCCCGAGGTGAACGCCACCCTGATCAGCGCCCGGCAGGCGGCCGAGCAGCTGCAGAGCAGCGCTGCCGAGATGGGCCAGGTGGTGCGCGACGGCGGCGCACAACTCGCACGCGTGGCCCGTTCGGCCGAACACACCCTGGCGCAGGCGGATGCGACCCTGCAGACCGCCCGCACCAGTCTCGGTCGCATGGAACAGGAGCTCGGCGGCATCGCGGTCAGCCTGCGCATCGGCGCCGATCTGGCCACGCAGGAGGTGGAGGCCACCGGCCAGTCGCTGCGCCAGGCCGGCGAGGCCCTGCAGGCGGCCGGGCGCGAGCTGGCCGATCCGGTGCGCATCCTCTACGGCCCGCTGCCCGAGACGCTGGGGCCGGGGGAGGCGAGACGATGAGACGGCTGATCCTGGTCGTGCTCGTGCTGCTGGGCGGGTGTCTGCGCATGCCCGGCCCGGGGCAGGCCGTCACCTACCACGTGCTGACCGATCCCGGCCCGGTGGTGAGGAGTCCCGGCACACACACCGGGACCCTGCTGGTGCGGGAGATGGACGCCCCGGCCCTGTACCAGGTGCCCAGCCCGGTCTACAGCCGGGAAGCCGGCACGCGCACGCATTACCAATATGCCCGCTGGAGTGAGCCGCCGGCCAAGCGGCTGACCTGGCTGCTGCGCCAGCGCCTGGAGGCGGCCGGGGTGTTCGAGGTGGTCTCGCCCCTGGGTGGCGGCGTGCGCGGCGATTATCAGCTCAACACCCGGTTGGTGGACTTCTACCACGATGTCGCGTCGCCTCCGGGCGTCGTGCTCCTGGTGCTGGAGGCGGAGGTGCTGCGCCGGACCGATGCCCGTCTGCTGGAGCGACGCATGTTCGTCGCCCAGCAACCGGTCGCGAGTCACGACGCCGCCGGCGCCACCGAGGCCATGGGCCGCGCGGCCAACCGGGTGATCGACGAGCTGACCCTGTGGCTCGCGCGGGTGGTTTCGGCGGAAGGTCGGTAGAATGTCCGGACGGCTGTCGGCGTACCCGACGCCCCCCGCATGACGGGTTCGCCGCCTGTCGCACAGCAAGCCGGTCACGCCATGACATGATCATCTACATCCACGGTTTCAACAGCTCCTCCCGCTCCGGCAAGGCCCAGGAACTGCAGTCCTGGATGGCGGCGCGCGGACTGGCCGAGGCCTATGCCTGTCCGGACCTGCCGCACCGGCCGGCCGAGGCCGTCGCCCGGCTGGAGTCTCTCATCACAGCCAGCCGCGGAGCGCCCAAGCTGGTGGGCAGCTCCCTGGGCGGCTATTACGCCACCCATCTTGCCGAGCGGCACGGGCTCAAGGCCGTGCTGGTGAACCCCTGCGTGGCCTGCCACGAAAAGCTGGCCGGCGAGGTGGGCAGGACGCAGACGAACTGGCAAGACGGCAGTGAATACGTCTTCACCGCAGCCCATCTGGAGGAGCTCGCCGCCCTGCATGTGCCACGGCCGACACGTCCCGAGCGCTATCTGCTGCTGGCGGAGAAGGGCGACGCGGTGCTCGACTGGCGCGAGGCGGCGACCTACTACCGGGGGGCGCGGCAGCACATCCTCGACGGTGGCGATCACGGTTTCACCCGCTTCGCCGAGTACATCCCGGAGATCCTGGCCTTCTGAGCCGGGACTGCCCCCGCACCCATGTATCTGCTCTACGAGGAAGACGGCGACATCAAGGCCGGCACCATCCTGGCCGACAACGACGCCTCGCTGCAGGTCGAATCGCAGCACGGCAAGCGCACCAAGGTGAAGGCGGCGCACGTGTTGCTGCGCTTCGGCGCGCCGGCGCCGGGTGCGGCCATGGAGCAGGCGCGCACACTGGCCGCGGAGATGGACCCGGACTTCCTCTGGGAGGTGGCCGGCGAGGCCGAGTTCGGCTTCCAGGAGCTGGCTGCCGAGTACTACGGCGGCAGTCCCTCGGCGCCGCAGGCGACGGCGGTGCTGTTGACCCTGCACGGCGCGCCGATCCATTTCTACAAGAAGGGCAAGGGCCGCTACAAGGCCGCGCCGCCCGACACCCTGGCCGCGGCCAAGGCGGCGGTGGAGCGTCGGGCACGCGAGGCGGCCCAGCGCGCCGAATGGGCCGCCGCCCTCACCCGCGGTGAACTGCCCGCGGCCTTCCGGGACAAGGTCTTCCACCTGCTGCACCAGCCGGACAAGAACAGTCTGGAGTACAAGGCCATGAGCGACGCCTGTGCGGCCACGGGCCTCACGCCGGTTGCGCTGATGGACCGCTGCGGTGCCATCCCCTCCAGCCACGAATACCACCTGCAGGCCTTCCTGCTCGCGCACTTCCCGCGCGGGACCGGCTTTCCGGACCTGGCGCCGCCGCCGCCCCCGCCGGAGCTGCCGCCGGCCGACTGCCCCGCCTTCAGCATCGACGACGCCGCCACCACCGAGATCGACGATGCCTTTTCCGTCATCTTCCGGCCCGACGGCTCGGTGCGCGTGGGGGTGCACATCGCCGCCCCGGCCCTGGGCCTGCCACCCGGCTCCGACCTCGACCGCGTGGCCGCGCAGCGGCTGTCCACCGTCTACATGCCCTGCGGCAAGATCACCATGCTGCCCGAGGACCTGGTAGAGCGTTACACCCTGGCGGAGAACCGGGACTGCCCGGCCCTGTCGCTGTACGTCGAAGTGGGGCCGGACTATGCCATCCGCGGCCTTGCCACCCAGGCCGACCGGGTGCGCATTGCCGCCAACCTGCGCCACGAGACCCTGGAACCCCTGTTCAACCTCGATACTATCGGCGCCGACGGGCCGGACTACCCCTACCGTCGGGAACTGGAATGGCTGTGGGGCTTCGCCTGCCATTTGGAGGCGGCGCGCGGCCAGGTCGAGCAGCCCGGCCGGGTGGACTACGTCTTTCGGGTGGAGGGCGAACGCGTGCGCATCACGCCGAGACTGCGCGGCAACCCCATCGACAAGGTGGTGAGCGAACTGATGATCCTGGCCAACAGCCGCTGGGGCGGGGTGCTGGCCGAGCGTGAGATCGCCGGCGTCTATAGGGTGCAGACCCAGGGCAAGGTGCGCATGTCGCTCAAACCGGCCCCGCACGAGGGGCTGGGGGTGGCCTGCTATGCCTGGTCCACCTCGCCGCTGCGACGCTACGTCGACCTCATCAACCAGCGCCAGATCCTCGCCGCCGTGCGTGGCGAACGCCCCCCCTATGCCGGCAACGACACGGCCCTGATGGCCGCCGTGCGTGACTTCGAACTGGCCTATGACGCCTACGCCGACTTCCAGCGCCGCATGGAGCGCTACTGGTGTCTGCGCTGGCTGTTGCAGGAACAGGTCACGGAAATGGATGCCGTGGTGATCCGGGAGAACCTCATCCGCATGGAGGGGCTGCCCCTGGTCACCCGCGTCAGCGGCGCCCCCACCCTCAACCCCGGCGACCGCCTGCGCGTGGCGCCGGGCGAGATCGACCTGCTCAACGTCGAATGCGCATCCCGTTTCGTCGCCCTGCTCGAACCCAGGTCAGGGCAGTAGTCCACATCCTCGGCGAGGGGCCCGCTGCCAGGCAAGCCGCCGCCGACACGCCGATCACACGGGTGTCCAGGCTGTGGCACGCGACGCTGAGCTTCCTCGCCCTCGCTGTCTCCAGCATCGCCAACGCGGTCATGGTTTCGGCTATCGTCCACGTGCTCCTCATCTTCGGTCTGACGCCCGTGCTGCCGGTCAACCCCAGGCTGTTCGAGGATCCCAACCAGCCCCTGGAGGTGGTACTGGTCAACACACGCACGCAGGAGCGGCCTCTGAATCCCGAGGTGCTGGCGCAGGCCAACCTGGACGGTGGCGGCACGGTGGAAGAGGAACGCCAGGCGAAAAGCCCTCTGCCGGTAAACCCCGAGGACAGCCTCGCCGCGGCCCAGGTCGAGATGACGGCACGGGTGCAGGCCCTGGAGCGGGAGGCGCGCGAGCTCATGCAGCGGGCCAGGTCCGACCACGCCATCCCCGAGACGCGGCCCGAGCCCCCGACGGAGGACAGGCCGCCCGCACCCACTCCTGCACCGACCGACCTCGCCGCGCGCAGCCTGGAGATGGCCAGGCTGGCGGCGCGCATCGACCAGCAATGGGATGCTTACCAGAAACGTCCCCGCCGCATGTTCGTGGGCGCACGCGCGGTGGAATTCACCTTCGCCCGCTATGTGGAGGACTGGCGGCTCAAGGTGGAGCGGGTCGGCAACCAGAATTACCCCGAGGCGGCCCGGCGCAACAAGCTCTACGGCGCCCTGGTGCTGACCGTGTCGATCAACGCCGACGGCAGCGTGGAGTCGGTGCAGATCGACCGCTCCTCCGGCTCGCGCATCCTCGATGCCGCCGCCGTCAACATCGTCGAGATGGCCGCCCCCTACGCCCCCTTCCCGGAAGAGATGCGCAAAAAGGTCGACATCCTCGGCATCACCCGCACCTGGACCTTCACCCGTTCGGATCAGCTCACCAGCCAGTGACAGGCGGTCCGCCTCAATCCAGGTATTCGAACACCTTGACCACCCTGGCCACGCCGGTGGTGCGCGCGGCGATGCCGGCGGCGATTTCGGCCTCCTCGCGTTTGACCAGCCCCATCAGGAAGACCACGCCGTTGGCGGTGACCACTTTGACGTGGTTGGCGTTGATGCGGCTGTCGTCGAACAGGCGGGCCTTGACCTTGGTGGTGATGTAACCGTCGTTGCTGCGCGCGGCGAAGCCGATGGGGCCGGCGATGGCCATCTCGTTGTACACGTCCTTGACGCCGGGCACCCCGCGGCCGAGCTCGCTCACGCGCGCCTTGAGCGCCTCCGTTGGGGCCTCGCCGGTGATCAGCAGACGCCGGTTGAAGCTGGTGAAATTGGCGCGCACGCCATCCAGCTTGGCCTCGCGCAGGCGGCTGCCGGCGCGGAACTCGATCTCTTCGTCCTCGATGTAGACGCCGGCAGAGCGGCGGTCGTCGGCCATCATGGCGCCGACGCCCACCCCGGTGGCCACCACCGGCAGACAGCCGGTGAGTGGTGCAGTGGCGGCCAGGCCGAACAGGGAGACAAGGATCAATTTACGCATTTTCAGGCTCCTAACAGTGAGTAATCGATGCCTTCGCACAGGCAATGCAGGCTGAGCAGGTGCACCTCGCGGATGCGCGCGCCGCTCTCCGCCGGCGCGCACAGGAGAATATCCTCCTCGCGCAACGCGGCTGCGAGCTGACCGCCGTCGCGGCCGGTCAGGGCGATGACGCCCATCTCCTTGTCCTGGGCCGTGCGCACCGCCTCCAGCACGCTGCGTGAGTTGCCGCTGGCGGAAATGGCCAGCAGCAGGTCACCGGGTGCGCCCAGGGCCTCGACCTGCCGCGCGAAGACGCGTGCGTAGTCGTGGTCGTTGGCAATGGCGCTGACCACGGCCGTGTCCGCGTTGAGGGCGATGGCCGCCAGCCCCGGCCGCTCGGCCTCGAAGCGGTTGACCAGGGCCGCGGCGAAGAGCTGGGCCTGGGTGGACGAGGCGCCGTTGCCGCACACCAGGATCCTGCCATCGTGCATCAGGCAATGGACCATGCGTTCCACACACAGGGCGATGGGCTCCAGCAGGACCTCCAGCGCCGCCTCCTGGCTGGCGATGCTGTCGAGAAACTGCTGCTGGAGGTGTTCGCTGAGGCTCATGCGGATCGATTATACCGCCGGGTGTCTCAGTCCCTGGCATCGAAGGCGCCGCGCAGCCAGGTCAGCCGCTCGCCGTCGATGAGCACGGCATCGAAGCGGCAGGGTCCGTGGTGTTGGCTGTGCGCCAGATAGGCAGCCGCTGCGCGCTGCAGGCGGGTCCGCTTGCCGGCGGTGATGCTCGCCGCCGCGCCGCCGTAGTCGCCTCGCCCGCGCGCGCGCACCTCCACGAACACCAGCGTGGCCGCGTCGCGCAGAATCAGGTCGATCTCACCGAAGCGGCAACGCCAGTTGCGCGCCAGCAACTTCAATCCCGCGGCCTGCAGGTGAAGGGCCGCCCGTTCCTCGGCCTCGGCTCCGCGCGGCATGGATCCCTCCCTTTGGTTACACTGACAGCGCCGTCCCGGATCGTTCGCCGGGCCGTCCCGGGAACGACGTGGCTTCCGGGGCGCAGCCCGAAGCACCTTAACCATTAGCCGATCGTCATGCAACCGAGCGAGTTCACCCCCCAGCCGGGCAGTCTCTATGTCGTCGCCACCCCCATAGGCAATCTGCGCGACATCGGTCTGCGGGCACTGGATGTGCTCAGGGGCGTCGACCTCGTCGCCGCCGAGGACACCCGCGTCACCCAGGGCCTGCTCGCCGCCTACGGCATCCGCAAGCCGCTCGCCGCCCTGCACGAACACAACGAGACCCAGGTCACCCCCCGCCTGATCGATGCCCTCAGATCGGGTCAGCGTATCGCCCTGGTGAGTGACGCCGGCACACCGGGCGTGAGCGACCCCGGCGCGTATCTGGTCCGGGCGGTGCGAGAGGCTGGATTGCCGCTGATCCCCGTCCCCGGCCCCAGCGCCCTCACCACCGCCCTGTCCGTGGCCGGGCTCGCCTCGCCCCAGTGGCTCTTCCACGGCTTTCTGCCGGCCAGGGCCCAGGCCCGGCGGCAGGCGCTGGAGGAACTGGCCGACCTGCCCTTCCACCTGGTGTTCTACGAGGCCCCGCATCGTGTGCTGGAGAGCGTCGCGGACATGGTGACGGTGCTGGGCAAACACAGGACGCTCACGCTCGCGCGGGAGCTGACCAAGCGCTACGAGCAGGTGGTGACCCTGCCCCTGGACGAGGCGGCGGCCTGGCTCGCGGCCGACCCCAACCGGCTGCGCGGCGAATTCGTGCTCATCGTCTCAGGCGCGCAACGCAGCGGGCTGCCCGATACGACCGCGGCGCGCAAGGTGCTGGTGACTCTGCTGCAGGAGCTGCCCGCCAGCCAGGCGGCCCGCCTCGCCGCCCGGCTGACCGGCATCCAACGTGGCCTGCTGTACGAATGGGCGCTCGCCATGAAGGCCGAACACCAAGGCGATGGCTGAAGATCGTTCCTTCCGATGAGCACCCGGATGTCCAAAACCGCGACAGGGCCCCGACGATCTTGACGGGGGTCATGCGCGACACGGGGCCTGCAGAAAACAGGCGAGATGTCGTTATAGATGAGCACATGAATCCGTGGCCCTCACAAGGCATGGTCCGTGGGTCGGGCTTGGGCCCGACATCGAAAGCGTCGTGAAAGTGTCGTGAAAGCGTCGGACTAAAGTCCGACCTACAAGCCCGGCCTGCGCGTCCGGCCTACGAGTCCGGCCTGCGCAAGGTTGGTCGTGATCGACACGGATTCAGGCAGAAGTCGATGGCCCTGGCCTGAACAGAGGGCGAATGGGCGGCATCCACCTGCTGCGACCGTGCGATGTCTGCATCAGGCCGCCACCGACACCTCGCGCATGCGAGCGGTGTATGTCGGATCGATAAAATGCCCGTCGGATGATCTGGGTTAAACTCGGACGATGTCGAGAGCGTGATGATGAGTTTCATCCTGTTTATACCCCTGGCCTGGCTGGTCCTGGTGGCAGGCCTCCTGCTGTGGTACCGGCGCGAGCTGCTGGCACTGTGGCGGGAGCCGGTGCTCAAACATCCGGTGCTGATCATCGAAAGCGACGACTGGGGTGCAGGCCCTGTCGAGCCCCAGGCCCAGGCCCTGAACCGGCTGGTCGATCTGCTGACGCAATTCAAGGACTGCACCGGCCGACATCCGGTCATGACCCTGGCCATCGTGCTGGCCGTCCCAGACGGCCCGGCCATCCGCGCCACCGGCCGCTACCACCGTATCACCCTGGAACACCCCATGTTCGCCCCCGTCCTCGCCGCCATCGAGCGTGGCCGCAAGGCGGGCGTCTTCGCCCTGCAGCTGCACGGCCTCGAACATTACTGGCCCCCCGCCCTGATGGCTGCGGAGGACCCCGCGGTCAGGGCCTGGCTGGAAAGCGATCCTCCCGCCACCACCGAACGGCTGCCCGCGCATCTGCAAAGCCGCTGGACCGACGCCTCTGTCCTGCCCTCGCGTCCGTTGTCGGCCGAGGAGATCGCGCGGGCGGTGCACGAGGAAGTCGAACTCTTCGAGCGCGTCTTTGGCGAACGGCCGCGGGTGGCGGTGCCGCCCACCTTCGTCTGGAACGAGGCGGTCGAGGCCGCCTGGGCGCGCGAGGGGATCGATGTGGTCGTCACACCGGGTCTGCGCAGCGCCTGCCGCAATGCGCAGGGGTTGCCGGACTGCGACGCGGGACCATTGCACAACGGCCAGCGACTTTCGGATATGACCTATGTGGTCAGGGACGATTACTTCGAGCCGCAGCGGGGACACACAGCAGAGCGCGCGCTGCATGCCCTGCAGAGGAAATGGGCGCAAGGCCGACCATGTCTGCTGGAACTGCATCGCAGCAATTTCCTGGCCGGTGCCGAGACGGCCGACAGGACTTACGAAGAGATCGATGTCCTGTTTCGCCAGGCGCTGACACGCTGGCCGCAACTGCGCTTCGTGACCACGGCCGAGCTTTTGGATCGTTACGCGCAGCGCGAGGGCGCTCTGGTGGAGACCCTGATCCGTCGATGCGCCGTGGCCTGGCGTTGCCGCGTATCCGCCCTGAGGCGTTTCTGGCGGCTGGCAAGGTTTTCCGGACTGAGTTTGCTCATCGGGCCGGCATGCGCGCGGGCCCGCACCGAATGAGCATGTTTTTTTCCGGCGAGCCAAGCACCGCCGCAGCATGCGGTACGGCATCGAACAGTGCCCATTGCTCGCCCGGATATTGGGAGATGACGGCTATGCGACACCTACATCCGATCACGATCATCTGCTGCTTTTTTGCATTGATTTCGCCCGAGCCGGTCCAGGCGTGGACCGCTCAGGAAATCCGCGCCATGCCGGCCTACTGCGCAGGCAGATACGCGCGCAACGACAACCCCGCCGAGTACAAGCGCTGGGAGGCGCAATACGGCCCCGACTTCCTGCACACCCATCACCTGTGCGACGGCATTGGTCTGTTGAACAATTATCACAAGGCCAGGACTGCACAAGAGAGAAAAGGCATCCTCGATCAGGCCATGGGTACGCTCAACTACATGGTGCAGCACGCCAAACCCGACTTCAAACTCATGCCGGAGGTCTACTGGTACCGTAGCCGGGTGTTCCAACTGATGGACCGGGCAGGCGAGGCGGTGGGGGATTTGCGCAAGGCCATCGACCTCGACCCGAAACAGGCCCGTTTCTATACCCAGGCAGCGGAGCAATTTGAGAAGCTGCGTCAAAGGGGTGAGGCACTGAGTCTGGTGAGCGAGGGCCTGCGCCACCTGCCCGGCCACAAAGGGTTACAAACCCTGTATGCCAGACTCGGTGGGCAGCTGCCCTATCCGGAGCCGTATGCAGGCAATGAGGACAAGGTGACCAGCGGGCCCGGATCAGCGGAGTCTTCGGCCGACGCGGACAAGCAGCTTCCTCGTACACCACGGTCCGCCATCTTCGATCTCAGCCGAAACACCGGATCGGCACGCAAGGAGGCCCCCATTCTGAATGCCGGGGCCTATCTGCTCGTGGAGGTCAAAGAGGATCTCTCGGTCCCCGAGTTGGTGCATTTGCGCATCCAGTCACAGATCCCGCAGCCTGCCGCACGCATTCCCAGCGTCGCCCTGGACACCGGCCGTTTCTCGGGTCTGATTGCCGCATTGGAGGTCAAAGACCCGCTGCTCGGCAAGTACTACCCTCTTCGATCCACTGGGGGAAGCCATGGCCATGCGTATTGGCCGACAGATTTCACGCCGGATTACGTGGCCCGGTTCACCATCGACCCCAAAGCGGGCAAGATGTACGACCCGCGCTCCCTGGCGCCGGGAAGCGCCCTGAACCTGGTTGCCCGGCTGGCGCCGGGGGTAAGTTTCGACGATGTGGTGGAGGCCATGAAGCTGGGTCTCAAAAGCCCGGATGGCGTGCGTATCGGCGTGATCGCCCACCATCTGATGGGCTATCGGCCCGACCCTGCCAAGACCATCATGGACGATGCCGGCTTTCTGAGCGGCACCTTGAGACAGCTAATCGGCTTCCAAGACGAGCAAAAGCCATCTTCGGCCCCGGCACAGGCCGGAGAAGCGTCTGCCCAGAGTGCAGCCGGTCCGCGCCAGGCAGCGGTTGCAAATGACCGGACACCCGCGGGCCAGGGGCAGGCGTCCACACCGGATGCCGCCGCAAGCGACTCCAAGCGCGGCATGGGCACGCCGTCCAACCCCTGGTGCCGTTTCTGTCCGGAACCGTCGGCAAAGTAATCCATGAAATCGCAACAGCTCTTGCTGCAGTTAAGCACATGATGCTCACGGACCCAGTCGTGGCGGCCGGTATGTCATGAATCCGACGAAGCCAACCTCCCTGCTCATGATCACCGAGCTGTTCCTGCCCACCAAGGGCGGCACGGCGGTGTCTTTCGACGACGACTTCCGGCGACTGGGGGGCAGGGAGGTGCACATCGTCACCGCGGACGTGCCCGGAGCGGCGGAGTTCGACCGCACGCATCCCAACAGCGTGCACCGTCTCAGACTCAAACGCAGCCCCTGGCTGCGCCCCGAGTCGCTGGTCATCTACTCCAAGCTGTTGTTCAAGGCCTTCGTCCTCGCCCTGCGGCATCGATTCCGCGCGGTCTTCGCAGGGCGTGCCCTGCCCGAGGGCATCGTCGCCTGGGCGGTGGGGCGGCTGATCGGTGCCAAGGTGCTGATCTACGCTCACGGCGAGGAGCTCACGGGCTGGGGGCGCGGCAACAAGTTCAAGGCCATGTGCTTCGCGCTGCGGCACGCGGACCACATCCTGGCCAACAGCGACTTCACCCGCGACACGCTCATCACCCTGATCGGCGTGCGCGCGGATCGCATCGTCATGACCTATCCGACGGTGGACGTGGAGCGTTACCGTCCCGGCCTGCCGTTCGAGGACCTGCGCCGCGGGCTGGGGCTCGGGGATGGGCAGCATCTGATCCTGTCCGTCGGGCGGCTGCAGCGGCGCAAGGGCTTCGACCAGGTGGTACGCGCCCTGCCGGGGCTCGTCGGGCGCGGTCTTGACGTGCATTACGCCATCGTCGGCATCGGCGAGGACCGCGATTATCTGTCGAACCTGGCGAAGGAACTGGGCGTGAGCGAGCGCCTGCACCTGCTCGGGCACGTGGAGATGGCGGACCTGCCGCGCTGGTACAACGCCTGCGACCTGTTCGCCATGCCCAACCGCGACATCAACGGCGACACCGAGGGCTTCGGTCTGGTTTATATGGAAGCCAACGCCTGCGGCAAGCCGGTCGTCGCCGGGCGCGCCGGCGGCACCGGTTCCGCCGTCGAGGACGGGCGTAACGGCCTTCGCGTGGACGGGGAGAAGGTGGAGGCGGTGGAGGCGGGCATCGCCCACCTGCTGCAAAACCCTGCGGAGGCCGAGCGCATGGGGCGCTACGGTCGTGAGCGCACGGCCAGCCGCTTCACCTCGGACCAGCGGGCGGAGCTCATCCGGCGCTTGATCGATTGAGCGCTTGCGCACACGGGTGTGCCGCTGCGCAGTTCATCTCAATCCAGCGCTTCGCTGCCGTCAGATCGCCCACCTGGACGACATCGGGTGCTACGTGGGCCCGATCGGGGTGCCCGAGCCAGAGCAGATGGCCCACGCCGGCGGTCCGTCCCGCCGCGATGTCCGAATCCTTGTCGCCGATCAGCACACACGCGTTCAAGTCCAGGTGCAGTTCGTCGCGTGCCTTGAGGATCATGCCCGGATTGGGTTTGCGGTCGAAGGAGTCGCACCGGTACTCGCCCACGCCCGCCGTCGGGTGATAGGGGCAGTGGTAGACACGCTCGATGGCTATGCCACGGGCACGGAATTCGCCTAGCATCCAGTCTGTGAGGCGCTGGAAGTCCGCCTCCGTGTAATAGCCGCGGCCGATGCCGGCCTGGTTGGTGATCACCACCAGGGCGAAGCCGAGCGCGCGCGCCGTCGCGCAGAGTTCGAAGATGCCGGGCAGGAACTCGAAGTCCTCGATGCGGTGGACATAGTTCTTTTCGACGTTGATCACCCCGTCGCGGTCGAGGAACAGGGCGCGGCGCTTCTGCCCACTCATGCTGCGGCGAACAGCCCCTGGGCGCGGGCGTAGTCCTCGGGCACGCCGATGTCGATGAACCGCCCGTGCGTGACGAAGGCCAGCGGTCGCAGCTCGGCGACCTGGGGCATGAGCAGCTCCCGCTCGAAGGAATGCACGCGCCCGGTCGGGATGCGGCGCACGACCTCGGCCGCGACCAGGTAGGTGCCGGCGTTGATCAGACCGAGTCCGCGCTCGCCCTTCTCGCGGAAGCCGACGATGCGCCCGGAAGCCACCTCCAGACGGCCGTAGCGGCCGACGTCGGGCACCTCGCAGGCGGCCACGGTCAGCCCTGCCGCAGCGGCCTGGTGGGCGGCGAACATCGCCCGGTAATCGAGATCGAGCCAGGTGTCGCCGTTGAGCACGAAGACCGGGTCGGCCTCGACCTGGTCGAGCGCCAGCCGGATGGCGCCGCCGGTGCCCAGCGGGCTTGCCTCCACCGAGTAGCGCAGGGCGAGATCGCGGTAGCGCTCGCCGAAGTGCCCGCGGATGACCTCGTGCCGATAGCCCACCGCCAGCACCGCGGCCACGAATCCGGCCTCGACGAGGGCGTCCAGGACGTGACCGAGGAAAGGCCGGCCGGCAACCGGGGCCATGGGTTTGGGCAGGTCCGGCACCACGGAACGCAGCCGGGTGCCCAGGCCGCCGGCGAGGATGATGGCCTGGCACGTGTAAGCTGGTTGCACCAAGATCCGGCCTGTCAGTTGGTCCCTACGATGAAGTTGCGGGCGGCTGAGAGAACGAATGCTGCGTCGGCCATCGCCTGCACTGAGTCCGCCTGGTCGTATTCCCGCGTCGGGATGAAATCGATGTCGCCGTAGAAGGCGAATTCGCGTTCCTTGCGTAGACGTTTGGAGATGGCGGCCAGCCTGGCCAGGTCCGGCTGTAACGCCGCCGGGAAAATCTCTGCCTCCTCCAGGAGGATGGGTCCCACATCATGCCATTTGGGGGGATCGAGACCCGCCTGTCGCAGCATCGCCTTGAGGGCCAACTCCACCATTTCCTGCGCCTCCCGCACGACATCGGACCAGGCGCCGCGCTCATGCAAGAAGGACAGCATCTCCAAACGCACCTGGGCCTTCTGCAGATAGCTGCGCGCCAGTTCGTTGGCAGTCACAGGCGGATCTCCTCGCCCGGTTTCCAGTCTGGCTTCAGGACCCAGTAGTATCCGCCTGCAAGCTGTTTGCGTTGGCTGCCCAAATCCTGCAGGCGCTGCCTCAGTCCTTCCAGGTAACGACCAAAGAAGCCATCCCTGTCGAACAGGATGCGGGCCTCCAGGGTCATGTCCAGGAACAGCGGGCTGCCATAGCCAACCT
Source organism: uncultured Burkholderiales bacterium (assembly GCA_938038385.1). Taxonomy (GTDB): domain Bacteria; phylum Pseudomonadota; class Gammaproteobacteria; order Burkholderiales; family Thiobacillaceae; genus JANWZL01. The sequence goes on along the minus strand of CALHRD010000064.1, from coordinate 6,309 downwards.
CCTCGGGGGTCTTGATGATGGGGGATAGATCAGTGCGCACCCCCAGGCGAGCCGCTGCTTTCAGGTCGGAGGCGATGGCCTCATCGATGCCTTCGAATTCCCGCATCCGTGCCATCCGCCCGTGAGGGAGCGGGGTAGCCACGATCAGCAGATCGATGTCGGAATCGGGCCGCATGGTGCCCCGCGCAACCGAGCCATACAGCACCACGGAGATCAGCCTGTCACCATAGTGACTTCGTGTCTCCTCGGTCACCTTATCGATCAGGCGGTTATAGGTTTCGCGCAGCATGCCAATGCCAGGTCGGGACGATATGGACATGGTTGCCCATCCCCACACTCAAATCAAGCCACATCGTGACGGCGTGCCGTGAGCTTGGAGACCCGAAGCATCAGTCGGGACTATTCAGTCCTTCGGGAAAATCGCCCGCTCGATCAGCCAGCACAGGGTGTGGCCCAGGCTGATGTGACCTTCCTGGATGCGCGGCGTGGCGTCGGCTGGCACCCGCAGGCAGTGGTCGCACAGGGGCGGCATGTCGCCGCCGGAGCGCCCGGTGAGGCCGACCGTGACGAGCCCTTTCTCTCTTGCGATGCGCAGTGCTTTGAGCACATTCGGCGAGCGGCCGGAGGTGGAGATGCCGACGAACACGTCGCCGGCCACACCCACCGCCTCGATCTGGCGGGCGAACAGGTGCTCGTAGCCATAGTCGTTGCCGATGGCGGTGAGCACGGAGGTGTCGGTGGTCAGCGCAAGCGCGGGCAGGCCCGGCCGGTCGTAGTTGAAGCGGCTCACCAGCTCGCCGGCCAGGTGCTGGGCGTCGGCGGCGCTGCCGCCGTTGCCGGCGAACAGGATCTTGTTGCCGCGGCGCAGGGCCTCGATGCAGGCATTTGCCACCCCGGCCAGCCCGGCGTGCAAGGTCGTGTCTTCGCTCATCACCCGTAGGTTGTCCGCCGTCTCGCGCAGTTGGCCGGCGATGGCTTCGGTCAGAGAGTCTTGCATAGGGGTGTCCCCATATCAGTGAAATGACAGTTGCATATCGGCCAGGCTAGCAGCCCCTAAGGCATACGGAATCCATCGGCAGCCTGCCCGCCGCGCCGGGCGACGCTTGCGGATGAACCGCCAGCGGCCCGCTTGATCCGGTGGTTGAATATGACCATATAATGTGACCTTATTTTTAAGGTCGAGACCATCATGGAGAAGATCGTTTCCAAGTCGAACTTCAAGCCCAGGGCTTTGGAATATTTCCGCCTGGTGGAAGAGACCGGTATCGAACTCACCATCACCGACCATGGTCGCCCAGTCGTCAAGATCTCCCCCTATGTCCCCGGCGGGGAGACCGCCCTGAAGGCCTTGCGCAAGTCCGTTTTGCGCTATGAGGCACCGACCGAGCCGGTCGCTGCGGAGGCTTGGGATGCCCTGCGATGATCGTCCTGGATACCCATGCCTGGATCTGGTGGGTCAGCGATCCTGAACAACTGTCGGTCACAGCCCGAGGATTGATCGAGCAGGCGGTGGAGGCGGAGTCCGTCCACATCTCCTGCATCAGTGCCTGGGAGGTGGCCATGCTGGTTGAACGCGGCCGGCTGGAACTGACCATGGCGGTGGAGGACTGGGTCGCAAAGTCGGAGTCCCTGCCTTTTTTCAACTTCGTTCCCATCACCAACGCCATCGCCCTCAAGTCTGTCGCCCTACCGGCGCCCTTGCACCACGACCCGGCGGACCGGATCATCGTCGCCACGTCCATGACCCTGGGTGCAACCCTGGTCACGCGGGATGAGAAGCTGTTGGCCTATCCTCACGTCAAGACCGCCTGGTAGCGCGTGATCCTGCCGGATCGGCAAGGCCGCGCTCGGAGCCAACGGACATGGCGACGCCACCCCGAAGCATGCATGTCGCCATGTCCGTTCCCTCACCCCTAGCCCCTCCCGCCCGCTCTCCCGACCTCTCTCCCTGGGGGAGAGAGGAGGGTCGAGACTCCCCTCCCCCAGGGGGGAGGGGTCGTGGGTGAGGGTGGGGGAGCGGCGCTTCGTGATCGCTTGCGCGACATTCACGCCAAACCGGGGCACGATCACTGCGCATCGATCCGAAACGCAGCATGTTGCCCCCTGCCGCGCGGGGGAGGTTGGGGAGGGGAAATTCGTGCCATTTCCTTTCCCTCCCACGCGGCTCGCCATGATCGCGCAAGTCCGGCAGGCTCCCCGGGCTGCCCGCGCGCTGTGCGCTGCCCGAACGCAAGGCTCCATCCGTCATTGGCCATGCAGGCCCGCACAGCGTCAATAGATCTTCCATCCCTGTGTCCCGATTTCCGTGAAGTGGCAGTTGTAGATCTGGCCGCGGCCGGAGAGGGCGCGGATGACGTCCATGCGCCGGGCGGGATCCACCAGCAACATCATGAAGCCGCCGCCGCCAGCGCCCGAGATCTTGCCGGCGCGCATGCCGGCGGCGCGTGCCAGCTCGTAGGACTCCTCGATCTGCGCATTCGAGATGCTGCTCGCCATGCGCTTTTTCGCCTCCCAGCCGGCCTGCATGGATTCCACCAGACCCTGGAAATCGCCCTTGAGCAGGCTCTCCTTCATGCTGATGGCCTCCTGCTTGAGGGCATGGGTGGCGTCGAGGGCGGTCTGATCCTGGCTGGCGACGTTCTTCGCCTGTTCGTCGATGATGCGCGCGGAGTCGCGCGAGACCCCGCCGAAGAAAAGCAGCAGCGAGGCCTCCAGCTCGGACATGATCCAGTTCTTGATGCGCAGCGGGTTGACCACAACCCGCTCCTCGGGGTGGAACTCCATGAAGTTGAAGCCGCCGAAGGTGGCGGCGTACTGGTCCTGGCGGCCGCCCGACAGGCCCACGTCCCTGCGCTCGATGTCGTAGGCGAGCCGCGCGATGTCGTACTCGCCCAGAGGGAGGTTCAACCATTCGACGAAGGCCTTGATCATCGCCACCACCAGGGTGGAGGAGGAGCCCAGGCCGGAGCCGGGCGGCGCGTCGGTGTGCGTGGTGAGCTTGAGCGGCAGCGGCCGCCCGCCGTTGAAGTCGCGCACGATGCGGTTGTAGACCCCCTTGTGCAGGTCCAGCCGGCCGTTCAGGGGCAGGAAGGGCTCGGCCGGCCCCTGCCAGGTCTCCTGTTTGTCGGCGGCGACGAAACACACCTCCGACCACTCGGTCTCCGGCTCCAGGATGGCGTAGGCGTATTTGTCGATGGTGGCGTTGAGCACCAGGCCGCCGTAGAGGTCACAAAAGGGCGAGACGTCGGTGCCGCCCCCGGCCAGCCCCAGGCGCAGCGGCGCGCGCGCGCGGATGATCATGTCTTGCTCTCCTCATCTCCTCGCCCGGAGGCCGGGGACGCCCGGTCACCGAGCAGTTGCTCGTACAGCGCTTCATAGCGGTCGGCGATGGCGCGGATGGAATAGCGCGCCTCCACCTGCCGGCAGGCCTCGTCGCCCAGGCTGGGGCCTTCCGGGCCGAGGCACAGGGACAGGGCGCGTGCCATGTCCCGAGCGTCGCCGTGTTCGTAGGTGTAGCCCGTGCGCCCCTCGACGATCAGCTCCCGGCTGCCGCTCGCCCGCGCCGCCACGCAAGGCAGGCCGCAGGCCATGGCCTCCAGCACGACGTTGGGCAGCCCCTCTTTAAGAGAGGGGAGGACCAACACGTCCGCGCTCTGGTACCAGGGCAGGATATCGGCGGTGAAATCCCGAAGCTGAAAGCGCTCCGGAGCGCCCCGGCTCAGGGCCTGCAGCCGGCCGCGCAGCACCCCCTCGGGGTCCTCCCGGCTTTGTGGCCCCACGGCCACGAGCAGGGCATCGGTGCCGAAGCCCTGGTTGGCCACCCACTGCTCGGCCAGCCAGAGGATGTTCTTGCGTTCGTCCAGCACGCCGACGTACAGGGCGATGGGACGCTGCGCAGGCAGCCCCAGGCTGGCGCGCAGCCGGGGCCGCTCGCCGGTTTCCGCGGGGCGGAAACGCTCGGTGTCCACGCCGTTGGGCAGATAGTGGATGCGCGCCGGGTCCAGGCCGCCGGCACGGAATTCCTGGACCAGGTCCTGACTGATGGCGACATAGGCATCGACGCGCCGCAACATCAACCTGTGCAGCCAACCGATGAGCGGGCGGCTCAGATCCTGCAGGTCGTCGTTGGCCAGGCTGGCCTTGACCAGGGTCTTGAGTCCGGTCAGCCGCCCCAGCGGCCCGATGAACGCATGCGTGTAGTAGGCGCCGTGGCTGTGCAGGATGTCGAAATCGCACCGGCGCTGCCAGACCAGGCGGCCCATGTTGTACCAGAGGCGTAATTCGCGGTGTTTGTGCAGGCGTCCGGGCTCCAACCGCCAGACCGGGAAACCATCCACTTCGGCCCTTTCGTGCAAACCCGGCCACCGGTTGGTGGCGAACTCGACGCGATGCCCCCGGCCGCGCAGCTCCCGCGCCAGGGTCAGGGCCTGTAGCGCCGCGCCGCTGTACTCCGGATCGAAGTAGGCGGTGTACATCAGGACCCGGACGGGTCGCCGCGTCGGCTGGTTCGCGCTGCTCATTGCGCTGCTGTATCAGCTGTTGGTCTCGTTGCCACTGAACCCTTACCGGTTTCCCGCATGCCGCCGTAGGTCGGGCTTCAGCCCGACGGCCACCCCCTCGGACCGAAATCCGACCTACGTACTGTTTTCTGCCCACCTCGGTTGTGGGTGGCGGACATCCCGTCAGACCGGGCTTCGATCGTCTGCATGCCGGGGCAGAATCGGCAAATGCCCTAGCGTAGTCGAAAAAGCCCTCGCTCGCACCCCGAAGGCTGCCGCAAACCACCCCGACCACCGCATGACCCCACGAGCCGTGTGCCCTTGTCCACGATCACCCAGCCCACCGGCTGCGGTGGTCACCTCAATACCCATGCTCCTCCAGCCAAGCCGCCAGCACCACCAGCGACCAAACCCGGAAGGTGAGGCCCGGCTCGCCGCCGATGAAACGACGGGCATAGTTCGCCACGCCATCGGGTGCGAGCAGCTGCCAGCGCTTCCAGTCGGCGTCCAACAGATAACGGCGTACCAGACTGAAATCTTCAGCCGTCAGGAAGGCGTGCAGGGGGAAGTCGAAGCCGTGCTTGGGGACATCCCAGAGTGATCGGGGCAGCTGCCGCGCCAGCAAGTCGCGTAGCAGCCGCTTGGGCTGATCCGGCCGGTAGCGGTGGTCCACAGGCAAGGCGCGGATGAAGCCGTCCACCGACCGGTCCCAGTAGGGATAGCGTACGGTCAGACCGGTGATGCTCGCTGCGTGGTGCAGACGGTCGCAGGTCATGGCGTCGAGCAGTGCGCTGTAGCGCTCGAAGTGGGCGTGGCGCGGGAAGCGGGCGAAGGTCCGATAGAACACGGTGTGCTCGAAACCGACCGGCTCGCCGCACAGCGCCTCGATTTCCAGCCTGGTGAAGCCGCGCCAACGCCGGGTGAGCGCCGCGGGATGTTCGAAGTCCAGGATCGGCACGTAGCCAGCGAGCCCGGGCAGCCGGCTGAGGATGCCGACAGCCGCACGACGCAGCCAGTGCGGCAGCAAGGCGGCATACTCCACTGCAACCCGCACATGTCGCGGCGGCATGGCGCCGAAGGCCTCGTCGGCGCCGCTGCCGTCGAGCACGACGTCGTGATTTTCACGGCATTGCTCGAAGGCCAGCAGGGTGGGCGCGATGGCCGGGTCGGCCATGGGCTGCTCCGCGGCCTGGGCGTATGTCTGTAGCGCGCGCAGGTGGTCTGCGTACGTGAAGCGCAAGATCTGGTGCCTGAGACCGAGGTGGCGGGCCACGGCCTGGGCGACGGGGGTCTCGTCCAGGCGCGGGTCTTCGAAACCGACGGTCACTGCGGTTGTCCGGGAATCGACGCGGGCGGCCAGGGCGCACAGCAGCGAGGAGTCCACGCCGCCGCTGAGGAAGGCGGCCGGTTTTCGCGCATCTGCCAACCGCGTCTCGACGCTGTGCCGCATCAGGCCATCGAACCGGTCCAGGGCTTCGTCGTAGGTCAGCAGCGGTCCAGAGACATCCTGTTTCGTATGCGGCCGGCTACGGGTGATGCCCGCCGGCGAGCACGTCAGCAGCTGCCCCGCCTCGAGCGCGTGGATGTCCTCGAACAGGGTGTTGGGCGCGGCGATCTCCAGCAGGTGCAGGTATTCGTGCAGCGCCCGTCGATTGAGCCGCCTTTCCACGCCCGGCAGGTGAAAAAGGGTGGCGAGGCGGGTGGCGAAGGCGAATCGCCCTGCGGCTTGCGTGTAGTAGAGGCTTTTTGCGCCGGAAAGGTCGCGGTAGAGGTGAAGACACTCGTCGTCGTGTAGGGCAAGGACGAATTG